>JADJOE010000001.1:0-300000 GCA_016713905.1 Candidatus Vicinibacter proximus | reverse complement strand
GGCAGTCTGTAATTTGTGTTTGTGGGCATTACAATAACTGGGAATGGACAGTATTAGGAATTGGTTACTATTTTCAAAATAAAGTCATTGGTATTTATAAAAAAATTTCTAATCCTTATGTTGAAAATTATATTAGAAAATTAAGAGCCAAAAGTTCAATGTTGCTTTTGCCTACCAGTGAAACTAGAAAAATGATTGAAGAAATTCCAAATGGAAAACTTATTCTACTAATGGCAGATCAGAATCCCTCCAACGTTAATGATGCAATTTGGGTAAAATTTTTTAATAAAGAAACTGCATGTTTGCATGGTTTGGAAAAATATGCAAGAGCTTATAATTTACCTGTAATTTATATGGAAATGCAAAGAATCAAAAGATCCTATTACACCTTAGAGTTTAGTATGTTAGTAGAAAATCCTTCCAGTTGTTCCTTTGGAGAAATTACGCAAAAATTTATGTCGCAACTTGAAAAAACAATTATAAAAGATCCTTCAAACTGGCTTTGGTCACACAAAAGATGGAAACATTCTAGAAAGATTCACTAACTTTTAATTTTCTTAAAATTAGTTATATCTATTATAATACAGCTTAACAGTAAATTATAATCAATAGAAAGATAAAAGTCTTTTAATACATCACATTTGAAAAAGATCAAAAAATATTTTTTCTTGGAATTTATACTAATCGAAATTCAACGTTCTTTAAATTTCAAGTTAGTTAATCTTTTCTGTAGGTATGTTAAGTTCATTTTCCCATTTACCGATAACCACAGTTGCTAAACAATTACCAAGAGTATTGACAGCAGTTCTTGCCATATCCATTAAAGCATCAATTCCTAAAATTGCTGCAATTGGCCATTCCGGAAGTCCAAAAGAACTTACTGTAGCTGCTAAAATTACTAATGAGGCTCTTGCCACTCCGGCAACACCTTTACTGGTAAGCATAAGTGTTAGTAGCATAACTATTTGCTGACCCAAAGTCAGTTCAATTCCTGCAGCTTGTGCTACAAAAATCGCAGCTAAAGATAAATACAACGTTGTACCATCCAAATTAAAACTTAAACCCGTTGGAAGTACAAAAGCAACAACTTCTCGGTTTACACCAAATTTTTCCATATTTTCCATAGCTAATGGCAGCGCTGCCTCAGAGCTCGCTGTACCAAAAGCAATAGTCACCGGCTCTGTAACATATGCAATAAATCTTTTTATCGGAATTTTAAAAAAGAATATCATCGGTACAAAAACCAATAATACAAATGCTATTAGTGAAAGATATAAGGTAAGAAGCAATTGGATAAGATTCTTCATTATATCAATTCCAAGATTAGAAATGGTATAAGCAATTGCTCCACCAACTGCAAATGGAGCAAAGTACATAATTATGTCGGTAAACTTAAACATAATTGAAGACAGAGATTCAGCAAAAGTAATAAAAGGCTTCCTTGTCTCTTTACTTACAAACAACATAGAAATTGCAAAAAGTAAACAGAAAACTACAATCTGTAACACCTGTCCTTCAGAAATGGCTTTAATAAAATTTTCCGGAAAAACATGAAGTACAAGGTCCTTCCAGCCTTGCTGTTTAATTGTTTGAGGAATTTCCTCTTTAATTCCAGTATTCACTATGCCAACTCCTGCCTTACTTATGTTTATTGCAATTAATCCAATAACTAAAGCAACAGTAGTCACCACTTCAAAATATAATAAGGATTTCCAACCTAGTCTCCCCACCTGTTTTATATTGGAATGACCCGCTATACCCACTATAAGAGTTCCAAATAAAAGAGGTGCAATAATCGATTTAATTAATTTAATGAATATTTTACTCAGTACATTAAGCTCATTTCCTAGGACAGGAAAATCATAACCAATTTCTGCGCCAATAAACATGCTGATAAAAATCCATGTTGTTAGCTTATTAGAATTTATTCCTATTATTAACAATCCAATTATCCCAACCCATCTAATCCCTCCACTAACCGTGTCTGGAATATCAAACTGTATTAAACCATGTAAAGCTGAGAATACACCAATTATAATGGTGAACAAATAAACCAATTTGATGTGTTTGCGAATACGGCTTTTCATAATCAACAGTAGGAATTCGGTGCATTAAAATCTGACTTATTCATCAAATATTTTAGTTTTGCTAAAAATACGCTTACGGTTAAGAATTGTAATAAATAATGGCATTGCACTTATAATTATGATAAAAATTATAACCAATGAAAAATTATTCTTAACAAAGGGAATATTACCAAATAAAAACCCGATTGTAGTCAAAGGAATAATCCAGAGAATGGCACCTAGTACATTGTAATAAGTAAACCGACCTGAATTCATTTTACCGATCCCTGCAACCAACGGCACAAAAGTTCTGATTAAAGGTAAAAACCTTCCAATTACTAAGGCTTTACCTCCATGTTTTTCATAAAACTTTTGTGTTCTGATTAAGTAATCTTTTCTGAAATATTTAGAATCTTGTTCGAAAACTTTTGGCCCTAACCATTTACCAATAAAAAAATTTACTGTATTCCCTAAAATTGCTCCTATTATACAAACAAACATCACGGTGAGTAAATCCAAATTACCACTTGAGGCCATTGCTCCTGCTGCAAACAAAAGACTGTCACCAGGTAAAATAGCAGCTACAACAAGTCCGGTTTCAGAAAAAAGAATTAAAAAAAGTATAATATATATGTAGATCCCATATTGAGTTGTTAACTCAACCAAATGAACGTCAACATGCAAAAGGAAATCTAATAATTGTTTTAACCAATCCATTTTATTTTTTTACACTCCAAAGGTAGCAAGTATTTTAATGGCTCTGGTTTTTACACTTGGTTTTATTGAAATTCTGGGGGATTATTAATTTTTATATCAAATTATACATATTATATTTATAAAATATATATAATTATTTAAAATATAGTTATTTATAATTAATATTATGATTAATTGTTATATATTTGCTCTCCCAGATCTGATTTTTAATGGAACGCAATTTAAGTTTATTAAGCTTCTTACCTTTTAAAGGTCTTACCGAAAGGACAAAAGACCTTCTTTTAGCATTTATTATCACTATAGTCGGTATCATTGGAAGCTATATGATACTTGGACGGTCTATTACCCCGGATCCTGAAACCATTTCGGGCTCAGGATTCTTAAGTAAAAACAAGACCTTTAACTCCATACAAAACAATACTTTAATCCAAAAATCTGAATTAGAAAAGTCAGGAAAATTGATAATTCAAGGAAATTTTGTTACCAATGAATTACTCAATTTTGTGTTTATAGAATTTAATCCAAATCAAAAATACCTTATTGATTTTGGCAATGGAATTCGCCAAAAAATGCTGAGTACCAATATATACATGAAATTCGCTCAACCAGGATTATATGTAGTTCAACTCTACACCTTTATTGATGAAAAATGGGTGTTGGTAGCTTCCCAAACAATAAATATAAAATCTTTAGAAGACAAAACTATTTCTTTTCTCTAGATCCTTATCTCGTAAAAGCATATTGAACTAAATTGGCTCCCATTTGTAGGGCTTGAGTCCTAATTTCTTCAGGATCTTTGTGAACTTCTCTATCCTCCCATCCATCTCCCAAATCACATTCATAAGTATAAAAACAAATCAACCTTCCTTCCCATAACAAGCCAAAGCCTTGGGGGGCATTTCCTTCGTGTTTATGGATTTTAGGCAACCCATTTTTAAAATTGAAGGACTGATGATAAATAGGGTGATTGAAAGGTAGTTCTATAAATTCCAATTCGGGAAACACCTTTTTCATAGATGGCCGAATAAAAGGATTCATACCAAAGTTGTCATCAATATGAAGAAATCCACCAGCAATTAAGTATTGTCTTAAATTTTGAGATTCCATATCACTAAACACAACATTGCCATGTCCTGTCATGTGAATAAATGGATAGTTGAAAATTTCTGCACTACCAACTTCAACCGTTCCATAGTTAATATCAAGATTAGTTCTTATTTCTTTATTACAAAATTTGGATAAATTACTTAAAGAAGTCGGATTTGCATACCAATCTCCACCGCCATTATATTTTAATAAACCAAGTTTAATACTGGGTGGAGCGGTAGAAAAAGCCAAACAAGAAAGAATGGATAGTAAAGCAATTTGTATAAAATATCTGTTTGTCATTTAATATTTTTTATGGTTTGTAAAATGATACAGGATGCAATTGCTGCAGTTTCGGTCCTCAATCGGAAGTCTCCTAAATTTACCTCTTTAAAGCCGGCCAAAAGACTATTACTTATTTCTGAACTCGAGAAATCTCCTTCAGGGCCAACCAACACAATTACATCTTGGTTTGAATTATATACTGACCCGATAAACTGATCCGCACCATCTTCACAATGACAGATAAAACGTTGCGCCGTGCTATTTGTTTTTAGTAATGCTTCAAAATTTATTAAAGGTTCAAGAATAGGTAGACTAGGTCTTAATGTTTGCTTTGCGGCGGACAAAATAATTTTTTCCCATCGTTCCCTCTTTTGCTTATGATTCTCGGTTCGTGCGCACACCATAGGATAAATTTGGTCAGCTCCCGTTTCTACTGCCTTTTCTAGAAACCATTCAAACCTATCCAAATGATTTGTCAAACTTACAGCTATCGATACTTTTCCCCCCTTTACTTTTATTTCTTTTGAAATTTCAATTATTTCAATGTCGCATTGATCTTTTACAGTTCCTACGATCCTTCCGGACCAAATAATACCTTCAAAATCTGATACTAAAACGATATCGCCCAATTTATGTCTGGTAACTTTTAAACAGTGGTGACTTTCTTCAGGTGAAAGTAAAATGTTTCTCTGGCCATTTCTTAATCCCTTAAACAAAAGCATGATTGAAAAATTATGCCCAAAGATATCGGTATTCTCTTTTATAGATTCCTATAAATTGATGCGTAAATTGAGAGTTACAAATCCTGAATTTAAGTACTTATCTTCGCCACCTAAACAATTCTTCGTTTTTGTAGTTTTCAACTTCAATATTAGTACCATGGACAATTTAATAATGATAAGCCAATTTGTCTTAAGTCTCACAATCTTGGTGGTTTTGCACGAATGTGGTCATTTCTTTCCTGCCCGTTGGTTTAAGACTCGGGTTGAAAAATTTTACTTGTTTTTTGATCCATATTTTGCTTTATTTAAAAAGAAAATAGGTGAAACGGAATACGGTATTGGTTGGCTTCCCCTTGGTGGTTATGTTAAAATTTCTGGCATGGTGGATGAAAGCTTTGATACTGAACAACTCAAACAAGAACCCCAACCATGGGAGTTTAGGTCCAAACCTGCATGGCAAAGATTAATTATTATGCTTGGTGGCGTAACCGTTAACTTTATTCTTGGCTTTTTTATCTTTGGGATGCTACTTTGGAGAAATGGTATAGAATACCTACCCACTGCAAATATGACATATGGAATAAGTGTAGATAGCTTTGCATATGCTATGGGTTTTAGAGATGGTGATAAAATTATCAAAATTGGGAATTCAGATTTTGAAAGATTTGATAGGGGAAAATTACTGAAGAGCATTGTTTTAGAGAACGCAACCAACATAACTGTACTTAGAAATGAAGTTCCTGTTGAATTAAAGATTTCGCCGGATTATGCTCAAAAGCTGGCCAAACCCGAAATTAAATCCATGGAACTTTGGGGTGCCCGTATTCCTATTTCTATCGCTCGGGTACTTGATAATTCTTCAGCATCAAAATCTGGTGTTCTTCCTGGCGATATAATATATTCTATTGATGGAGAAAATGTAGGCTACTTACATGAAGCGCATCGCAAATTGAAGAACAAACCAAATACAGCTTTTAAACTTGGTATTTTACGAGGAGCGGATAGTATAAATATAAGTGTGCTATCTGATGAAAAAGGTATTATTGGGTTGGGTTGGAAATTAATGGATAAATTCTTAAAAACAGAAAAAGAACACTTTAGCTTTTTTGAATCTCTGCCTAAAGGGGTAACTACAGGAGTAGATTTATTGTCAGGCCAACTAATGGCTTTTAAGCAGATGTTTGCAGGGAAAATTAAAGCTAAAGATTCCTTAGGTGGCTTTGCTTCGATAGCAAATATGTTTGAGAAAACTTGGGATTGGACATCGTTCTGGAAAATGACCGGTATTCTTTCAATTATTTTGGGATTTATGAATTTACTTCCAATACCTGCATTAGATGGAGGATATGTAGTTTTCTTGTTGATTGAAGTAATAAGTGGAAAAAAGGTTCCAGACAAAATAATCGAAAAAGCAACTTTAATTGGATTTATATTATTACTTAGCTTACTGCTCTATGCAAATGGTTTAGATCTATTTCGCTTTCTAAATAAATAATGTGGACTATTTCGAACATTTTGGATTAGCATGTATTTTTAATTTAGATCTTGATCATTTAAGAAAACAGTATTACATAAAATCAAGAGAAAGTCATCCTGATCATCTTGATAAGGATGACGCTGTCAATCACCTTAGTTCTGCATACAACAATGAAGCCTTTAGAGTTCTTTCCAACCCTTCGCTTCGTCTAAAATACATTCTTAATCTCAAATTGGGTCCGGATCTAAATGAACCAAAACCTAATACTCTTTTCTTATCTGAAATGATGGATCTCCATGAAATGATAGATAAGGCTGTTGATAACAACAATTCAAAAGAAATCATATCACTCAAAGAAACTGTCGACCAGCTCTATTTAAATGAAAAAAATGAGATTGAAAAATATCTTGTTCAATTTGATCATGGCGACAATTCAAAGGATGTTATCCAAAAAATGATGGATTATTATATAAAACTAAAGTATTTCGATCGTCTGTATAACAATTTGAACAATAAGGAAAACGAACTGTAATCGTTGCCTCTAATTTTTGTGTCTCTTTAAATAAATTAATTTTAAAATATAACCGATACAATAAAAAAGCCTCCACATATAATGTAGAGGCTTTTATTATATTTTATTAAATTTAATTTACTTTTGATTTGTTACCTTCCAGTCCAACCCAATGGATGATCCTTCTTTAACTAACACTGGTGTTTCAAGTCCTTTAACTCTTATGGCTTTATAGTCTTCATATCCTTTTCTTACTCCTTTTACCTCCCAATCAAATTTATATGTCCCTTTTCCTTTTCTAAGTTCTCTGACTTTAAAGCCAGTAGCTGTTCGTTCTACAACTGCAAGTCCTTCAGATTCAGAAGACTGTGGGGTAAGCTGGACTGTCATTGTTGTAGGATTGATCACAATTTCAAAATGTTCACTAAACTTTACTTCACACTCACCATTGATCAACTGTGCTGTTCCTCTTTCATAAGCTGCAGCTTCTGGACCTTCCACACAAGCATACCAAATTTCTTTTGTTGGATCAGTGGGGTGATCCATCCAAAAGTTTTTCATGTTGGCTGCTACTATTGATTGAGTACCATTTATATAAATTCCGCCTATCAAAGAATTTGGATTTGAAGGACTAAAAACCCCCATGTATGGAGTCACGGTATTATTAATTGTAGCTGCAACCAATCCACATCCAGGTCGGCCCGCTAACGCGGTGATAGCCCTTCCAATTCCGCCTTGTGCATCCAAAAGGGTTCCAATTACCCTTACGGGTGTGGTTCCACTTAGAACTGCATTACTTAAAACCAATTGGGTACTTACGCCGGGTGAAGTAAAATTCGTTGCCCTTACTTGGAAGAAGGTATCTGCATTAAACCTTAGATAATATTGACTAAATGTTGCAGGATATTCTTGAATCTCAGCTCCGTATGCCGTTGTCTTCATTGCATTTGTTGGAAATGTTGTATACTCTTCAGCCCATTTATTTGTACTAGATGTAAAATTCTTTTTAGATGTTGGACCAAAGGAGAGTTCGAATTTACCTGGATTAAATGTTATTCCAACACTGGAAGAATGAGAATATTTAAGCTCGCTTCCTGCTTTTGTCCACAAGCTGTTTCCACTTGATGGTAACAAAAAACTACCCCCATTTTTACTCAACCTAATTTCATTATTTGTGGTGTCCAAAGAAATGGTTTGAATTTCATTAGTTGGATCAAAATCAGCATCATTCTTCAAGGCAGTTAGATCTACATTATTTCCTTGGGATATGGATAACATGTTACTGTTTGAATTAAAACTAAGCGTCTGCAATTCATTTTGTGGATTCCCATCATTATCCCCAGTTACGGATCCAGCCTTGCTTGCATATGCTGCAACAGGAACACTTAAAATCGGAGAATTTCCCATATTCAAATAACTTGAACCGCCAGCTGGATCTAATTCAACTTTTAATTGATATCCGGAAACACTCCAATCTATTGCTGCACATGTGCCTGATGGATTAGATCCTCCACACACATTTACATTAAAAATTCCTAAATCTGAGGTTCTTGTATTATGAATTTCGGAATAAACCGTGGCATTTGCTGCATTAACAATTGAAAGTCGCAACGAGATGTTTTGATTCACCAATGCAGCATTTTGTGCATTACGGGCTACACCCTGATACTTAAATGATGGACCTTGTGCCACCATATTAACAATAAGACCAAAGGTGAATGCGAAGATTAGTAGACTTTTATTCATGATTCAAATTATTTATTTAATTTTTCAATTTTGAAATATTGTGATTGGTTTTGATTTTGCACTTTTAAAATATATACCCCGGCAGGAATATTTTCTGTATTGAGCAGATGAACTCCTTCTGTAATTTTATTTTGGACAACTTTCAAGCCTTGAATGTCCGTTAAAATAAAATCTACCATTCCATTTGTAAAATTCTCCATACTAAGGCTTGCCCGTACAGGATTTGGATAAACATTAAACCCTTCAAGGACAGGATTTGAGACAGAAGAAATCACTATTCTTCCTTGATGAAAACCTTGAGTGAGTTTAAAATTAGTTGACGTCAGGCTCTCTGTTGCAATTTCACCCAAAGTCCATTCCAGCGTAAATCCCCCGGATTTAAAAACATCTCCTGCAGATCCAATAACCTCTGGGGTTATCTTTTGCGCAGCAATAAAACCACTTAAACTAACCAAAACAGCAAAGAAAAATACTTTCATAATTTTGAATTGTACTATAAAAATACAATGTTTGTTCCAGAAACACAAAAGTCTGGATTTAATTATCTGGTAAATCGCAAGAATCTTAAAAGAGAAATTTTATTATTTAATCTATAATAAAATTTTATATTGCAATTGAGTAATATAAGGTAGGTTTACAAATTATATTTAGTAATGTGGCCTAATTGCCAAATTAAATATATTTTATTTTAAAGTCCCTTAGTTTGGATTTTATTTACCTTTTTCTCCTTCTATGTTCTTAATTATAGCTTGGTTAAAGCGATCCATTTCTTTGTCAATATAGTACAAACTCTGGGGTCCATTTCCTATTAACTCAATTTTATCTATTATTTTCCTTATCATAGATTCTTCTTCTCTTTGTTCAGCAACATACCATTGTAAAAAATTATTCGTAGCATGGTCATTTGTCTGTGTCGCCATTTCTATAATCCTATGGATAGATTGACTAACTGTTTTCTCCTGTACTAATGTTTGTTTAAAAATAGATTGAACAGATTCATAATCGTTGACCACATTACCCAATGCCGGAATTACTGGTTTGCAATCCATCTCCAAAAGATATTCGACCAATTTCATCATGTGAAATTTTTCCTCTTCAGACTGTCTGTAAAAAAATTGTGCTGTACCCTCTAAACCTTTGTAATCGCACCAAACCGCCATGCTTAAATAAGAGAAACTTGCTTCAGCCTCCATCGCAATTTGTTCATTTATAGCCTTTTCAATTTCTGGTATCATTGTATATTTTTTAAAACTAATTAATAATTTCTGTATCAATAATGTTTTAAGTAACGGTGGAGAATTGCTCTGCACCCAGATTCAATTTTATCAAAAGCCTTATCAAAACTTCCATCATAATAAGGATCCTCTACCACTTCACTAGGACTAACAAAATTCATTATACATTCAATTTTAAGGTGTGGCTTATTAGCAAATATTTTCTTGCATTCATTTAAAATATAATAATCCATTGTCAAAATCAAATCAAAATTCTCCCCATCAGATTTTTGAATTTTTCTTGATCTCTGTTGGCCAATTTTTAAACCCCTCCTTTTAATTTCTTCAATTGCTCGGACATCTGGACTTTCGCCATCATGTAATCCATTGGTTCCCGCAGAATCAATAATCCAGTCCAAACCTTTTTCTCTAACCAACGACTCCATGATCGCTTGAGCCATTGGAGAACGACAAATATTTCCCAGGCAAACCATTAATATTCTCATATCTCGATATGAAATTAAAGCAAAGATAATTATCCTATTGACTTTAACATCCGATAGACATGAGTTTCAAATAATCACATTATGCTTGTATGGACTAATTTTAATTTATATTAATTTGTATTTTAAAAACGCATTTGGCACATTATTTGATAATTATACATTATATAATTTTTGAATATGTCTTATTTAACTGAAACTCTTTTTGCTTTCGCATTCAAAGGTATAAATTGGGTGTTCCCTTTTGTTCTTTTGAATTCCTTTTGTCTCGCCAATTCACCTGCAGAAAACAAAATTAGTTTCGTTTTCACACAAATTGGTTATGATTTTGCAGAGTTAAAAATTGACTTTCCCGATGTTATTCACAATTTATCTATTCAAAAAGGGGTGAATTCTGAAAATTTAAAACCCTTTAAAAATTTCATTGGAAACCATTCAGAAATACTACTTATTGATCACATCAATTCCTTTCATGAAGAAAATGTCTGCTATAAACTTAGTTATACTGACCAGAATAATGAAGACTACTCTATAATTTACTCTTGTGACATTGACCAACCCGTGCTTAGACCCATTTTAGAAAACAACTTTCTATTTCTTAGAGCGGCTCAAACAAATAAAAATGAAACCTTATCAATTTTAATTTATGATGTAAATGATAAGATTCTCTTTCAAAATGACCAAATAAATCTTGCTTCCTTTTCCTTCCCTCTAATTAATAAAAATAATATAACCTGGTTTATACTTTATGAATTTAATGACAAAAGAGGTGTTTTAAAAATTTAATTCTGACTCTAACTATTAACACCATATTTGGTCATTTGACTCATAAGTGGATTTGTATGAATTTAAATTACACACTTTAAATTAATTCAATTTTTCTTTCCAATTGCCAAATAAATTTCTTATCTTTCTCCAACAAAATATTTAAGTCTTGCGTTAATGTTTTCCAAGATCACATCCATGGTTGCCAGATTTATTATATTCGCTTTTTTCATATTATATATTCATCCAAACTTATTGGGGCAAGCAGACACATCTACCATTGTTTTGATTAATGGTTCATTTGAAGGAACTCCTCAGCCTGGAAATCCGCCCGCCGCATGGATTGATTGCGGTTTTCGTGCCGAAACTCCTCCCGACATTCAACCTCAGATTCCGGGGAGGGAACCTTTTTTCAGAGTAACCAAACCAGCGTACCACGGAAATACTTACTTGGGAATGGTAGTAAGAGAAAACGAAACATATGAAAGGGTGGGTCAAAAACTTTCTCGCCCTTTGAAAAAAGGCCGATGTTATTCCTTTTCCATTTACCTGACGCGATCTTTAGAATATATTAGCGCATCTCACATGAGTAGTACTGAACTGAAATCTTTTACTACTCCAGTAATTTTAAGAATTTATGGTGGAGAAGGATATTGCAACCAAAAAGAACTTCTAGCTGAATCCGAACCTGTCGCAAATTCTGATTGGAAAAGATTTGACTTTGAGTTCAAACCTAAATCCGATCTTCCGTATCTTGAACTTGAAGCCTTTTATAAAACTCCTGTACTTTTCCCTTATAATGGAAACTTGTTGCTTGATAATGCATCCAATATTAAGCTAATTCCTTGTCCGGAGGATAAAAAGAAATATCTGGCTTATAAAAAAGAAAAAGCAACACTAGATGCATCAGAACAAAAATCTTCTCCAGCATCTTCCATTTCTTCAGAAAAAGTGAAAGAGACAAATGAAACGGTAAATGTTTCACAAAAAAAACAACAAAAAATTTTAAAAGATTTAGACAAATCTAAAGTCAAAGTTGGTCAAACAATAAAAATTGAGAAACTTCAATTCCCAGCTGATAGCTTCAAAATTAATGCAAGTTCTTATCCGGTTTTGGATGAAGTATATGATTTTTTAAAAATTAACCCTAAAATATATATCGAAATTGGTGGACATACAAATAGCCAGCCAAGCCATGAATTTTGTGATCGCTTATCTACCAACCGAGCAAAAGCCGTTAGGGATTATATTTTGTCCAAGGGAATTGATGAAGAGCGAATTTCTTATAAAGGGTACGGAAAAAGACAACCTATAGCCCCAAATTCAACAAAAGAAGGTAGACTTCTAAATCAAAGGGTTGAAATTAAAATAATAAGTATATAAGAAATTTAGGTTTACAAAATTGTTTCAATATTAAATGTGTGATATATTATCACTCCCATTATAAGGCCCAGTGAAATGTGATAACTTCTTCAATTTCATGATTCAGACTCCTGGAAACCGGACACCCTTTTGCGGCATTTGTTAATATTGATTTTTCCCTGGAATCGTATTCGAAATTTGGCATATATATATCAACTTCAATTTTTACTATTCTCCTTGGGTTATCTGCCATAGTTTTTTGAATATCCACTTTAGTTCCCTCCATTTTAATTTCGTGTGTTTTAGCTGCAATTCCCATAATAGATAAAACACAACATCCCAATGCAGTAGCAACTAAGTCAGTGGGGGAAAATGCTTCCCCTTTTCCAAAATTATCAGTTGGTGCATCTGTAAATATTATTTGGCCGCTTTTATTGTGTGTCGCTTCCGTTCTAATATCACCTTTATAAATTATACTCGACGTTTTCATATTTTATTCTTCTTCTGATGGGTTGTTTTTTTTGTATTCATCCTCATATGCCTTTAAAATTTCTTTTACAAGTCTATGTCTGACCACATCATCTCTCGTGAGATAAATTGAGGTTATTCCCCCTATACTATTTAATAGTTTTGATGCCTGTTTCAAGCCTGAAGTCTGACGATACGGTAAGTCAATTTGGGATAGATCCCCCGTAATGATACATTTTGCCGTTGGTCCTAATCTAGTTAAAAACATTTTCATCTGGAGGGTAGTAGAATTTTGTGCTTCATCCAATATAATAAATGCATTATCCAGTGTTCTACCCCTCATAAAAGCTAGGGGTGCAATTTCTATAACTCTGCTTTCAATTAGTTGGGTAAGTCTTTCCGCTGGAAACATATCGTCCAATGCATCATAAAGTGGTCTCAAATATGGGTCTATTTTTTCCTTCAAGTCACCTGGAAGAAAACCAAGGTTTTCACCTGCTTCTACCGCTGGTCTTGTAAGTATTATCTTTTTGACCTGTCTGTTTTTCAAGGCCCTTACTGCAAGTGCTACCGCAGTATAGGTCTTTCCTGTCCCCGCTGGACCAATTGCAAATATTATATCATGCTCTTCAGCCGCTTTTACTAACAGTTGTTGGTTTTTTGTCTTTGCATAGATCACTCTTCCTTCACGTCCATGTACTAAAACTTGTTTGCTTTCATGCTGTGAGATTTGCAATGGATAAGGGTTTTCGCCTTGGATTAATCCTTCCACTGTTTGTAAGCTTAATTCATGATTATTTCGCAATAACTTAACCATTAACTCAACTTTGTGTTTAACTTCCTGTGTTTCCTTTTTATCACCCAATATTTTCAATTGCGTCCCTCTGGAGGTTATAACAAGCTCTGGATATGCCTTTCTCAATAAATTCAACTTGATGTTGTTTTCACCATATAGAGCCAATGGGTCAACATTCTCAATGTTTAAAATAATTTCACTTTGGGACAAATTTTTTGGTTTTAAAAATTAATTGAAAACTATGTATTTTAAAAAATTTAAATTAAAGTCGTACAAATTTATACGATAATAGGGAAATGAGTAATTTTCGTGCTAATTTTAATGACTAATAAATGACTTATATTCATAAACCACAATTTATTGCACTTTGTTCCGATTTTGGGCAAAAGGATTTTCGTCTTGCGGCCTTAAAAGCTACAATTCTTAAACAAAATTCTACGGTAACTTTCATAGATATAAGCCATGAAATTCCTCCTTTTGATTTGGTACAGGCGGCTTTTATCCAATCCAATGCATTTAGGTCCTTTGCTGAAGGAAGTATTCATGTTTGTTGGGTTTTCAATGTTGGTGAAGATCATGGCATTTTACTTGCTCAATGGGAGGGTCAGTTTTTAATTCTTCCTGACAACGGGTTATTAAGTTTAATTTGTGATCAAAACAAACCGGAGAAGATATTTAGGGTTAGTGATGATTCTTTCAAATTTAGAGAAAGAATTTCTTCTGTCATTAAACATATTATTTCAGATGAAGATTTATCTGAACTTTATGATACATGTGAAAACCCTGTTGTTAAAATTAATGTTTCACCTGTTTATCAAAAGGATAGAATTCAAAGTAGGGTGTGCTTCATTGATCGATATGGAAATCTGATATTTAACATTCAAAAGGAACCTTTTGAAAAGATTACTGCAGGGAGATTGTTTTCATTCCATACTAAAACACACCAAATTATATCTAATTTTGAACTTGATGAAAACAATGTATTTAACGGCAGTTTTTATCTCTATTTTAACGATGCGGGATATATGGTTTTAGCCCTTTGCGGCTCAAATGCTGCCCAAACTCTTGATATAAAAGCCGATGAAACTTTACAAATTGTTTTTGAATGATTACTCGTTTTGTAAAAATGCACTTTAAGCCTGAGTTTAAAAAGGAATTCATAATTTTGTTTTATCAAAGTGTTGAGGAAATCCAAAAATTTGAAGGTTGTCTGGATGTAGTGCTTTTAGAAGATTTAGATAATGTTAACTCAGTATGTACGCTTAGTCATTGGGTAGATATTTCAAGTCTTGATAATTACAGACAGTCAGATTTTTTTAAATTCACATGGAATAAAACGAAATCAATGTTTAGCCAAAAAGCTCAGGCTTGGAACCTAATAGAGATATAAATATCGACACGAAAACCATGCAGCTTGAAATTATACGTCCATTTGCAGAAATAACATTTGCCCATGAATTGTTGGCTCTTCAAAAATTTGACCAAAATGAAAAACCAAACGTTTGGAAACTTTCTCCTAAGGCTATCATGCTCTACATGCTTGGTACTAAGTTGCCAGATGGCACTTCAATTTCCCCAAAATACTTTGGGGATAAAAAAATTTTAGAGTTATCAATTGCTACACTTCTATCAGATCGAGCATTGTTATTAACAGGATTACCTGGAACAGCAAAAACTTGGGTGGCTGAACATTTAACTGCCGCAATTTGTGGTAATTCTTCTTTACTCATCCAAGGAACTACCGGTATTCATGAAGATCACCTTAGGTATGGCTGGAACTATGCATCTTTGATTGCGAATGGACCTTCTGAAGAAGCTTTGATCCCTTCCCCTATTATGTCAGCAATGCGCACAGGTCAGATTGTTCGTATCGAAGAACTTTCAAGAATCCCCACCGAAACACAAGATGCTTTAATTACTATTTTATCCGAAAAGGTACTTCCAGTCATTGAACTAAATAAACAAGTACAAGCAGTAAAGGGTTTCAATTTAATCGCTACGGCCAACGATCAGGATAAAGGTATTTATGAAATGTCTTCTGCTCTTAAGCGACGATTTAACATTATCGTGATGCCTTTACCGTCAACACTGGAAGAAGAAGTTAGAATTGTTGATTTCAGGGTGAAACAAATGGAGCAACTTTTGGAAGTGTCCCTGCCAAAAATTAAAGAAAAACAAATGGAACAATTGGTTACAATTTTTAGAGAATTAAGGGTTGGTAAAACTAATGATGGAAAACAAAAATTAAAACCAACAGAAGCCAACCTTAGTCCTGCAGAAGCAATTTCAATACTGCATCATGCCCGTATACACGGACACTATTTTAACCATAATCTAATACCAATCGAATTGATTGTTCCAGGAATAATAAATATAATTCAACAATCAGAAAATAAAGACTATTCCTGCTTAGAAGAATATAATGAATTGGTCATTAAAAAAAGGTTAGATTGGAAAGAATGGTACCTTGCTTTTAAAAATGTATTATAATCTTTTATTTAAAGATTATTGTCGCCCTTATCTCCTTTATGTTTTGAATTTCTTCCAATGTTCGATCATCTATATTCATCCATAGTCGAGAACCCTTATACTGAAGTAAGTTCTTAATTTCTGGTTTAATCTTAATTTTGCGTATTTCCCGAGGAAAGGTCCATTCCTGAAATATTTTTATACTCATGGAACTAAATATGTCCTCACTTTCTTTTTGGTTTGATTTGTTTTGTTGCAATATTTCCTTTTCTTCTGAACCTAATAACTGATTGGGAATAAATTCATCATAAATTAAAACTGAATTACTACTGTCTGAAAAAAATACATTTGAGTCATCTTTCATTAATAAATTTTCTTCAATACTTGTTGTATCAACTCTCAAGTTCTGTTTATATTGAATAATAAAATTATTTTGATTATCCAGTATAAATGTCTGTCGTGTAAAGTCAAGTTCTGCTTCTTCCTCCGGAAAATATATTTTCTGGATTTTTCTTTTAATTAATTTTATAATTTCCAAGGCTACATTTAAGTCCCCAAGATTTAAAAAATCAAATTCAACTAAATAATAAAAATTATCCTCCAATAAAAAGTGAACATTTGAAATTGAATTCGGTAGCATTGGGTGATTAGCTACTTCCTGTTCCAATTTTTCAAGATTTACTTGAATAGAATCAATTGCTTTACTAAATTTTACTGAGTCAACATCCAATTCATGTTCAAAAAATTCTTGCCTCAACGAATTCAAAAATATTCTTTGTTGAAAATGCCCACCATACAAACTATTAAAAACTGTACTTTGCCTTATATCGCAAGAATATAAAGTAAAAATAAAAAATAAAACTATATAGCAATTCCTCAATTTTATTTTACTCAAAATCAAATCTATAAATCTTAGCTTTAAATCATTCCCCTGAATCGTATCTATATTTATGCCTATACTGTTTTCTGGCAATAAAACCAGCAATAACCCCAAATGCAAATCCTCCAATATGGGCCCACCAGGCAACTCCTACTGACTCCTCTGCTGTAGGATTTAAAGAACCCACTCCTGCAATCATTTGCTGGACAATCCAAATTCCTAAGAAAAACAGAGCAGGTACATAAACTACAGTAAAGAAAATTAGGATTAGTACTTTAATTCTGGAAGCTGGAAACATGATTAAATAAGTGCCCATTATTGCCGAAATAGCTCCACTAGCTCCAATCATTGGAATTTCACTATAGGGATTAAAAAATATGTGAATAACTGAAGCTGCTATTCCTCCAAGAATATAGAAAATAATAAAATTTACTGTGCCAATTACAGCCTCGATATTATCAGCAAAAACCCAAAGAAATAACATATTTCCAATCAGGTGCATCCAGCCACCATGCAAAAACATGCACGTAATAAGTGTATAAAAGTCTTCTCCCCCTAAAATCTCGAAAGGTATTGCTCCATATTGGCTTACAAAAATATTACTCAAATCCTGCCCTAAACTAAGTTCATAAAAAAACACTAAAACATTAACTAAAATCAATGAATAAGAAAATATAGGTTTGTTACCACCTTGCACCTGATCATCTCCAATTGGGAAAAACATATACTATATTTTTACTTTAAATAATACCTTCTTTTAAAAGGTCATGAACATGGATCATTCCTAAGTATTTATCTTCATCCATAACGATCAATTGTGAAATACTGTTTTCCTGCATCATCTGAACTGCTCTAACTGCCATCTCTCCGATTTGAATTGTCTTACAATTGGTTTGTACTAGATTTTTAGCACAAACTCCATTCAAGTCAAATTCATTTTGGAAAAATCTTCTAATATCTCCATCTGTAATGATCCCAATAAGTCTTTCTTGTTCATCTAGTACAGCTGTTGCTCCCAGCCTGCTTGAGGATATTGTTATCAATATATCCTTTAAAGTTGTATCCATACTTACCGTTGGTCGACCATGGAGTTGATAAAAATCATCGACTTTTAAATACAATTGCTTTCCAAGCGAACCCCCTGGATGGAATTTTGCAAAATCTTCCGGACCAAAACCTCTTAAAGCTAATAATGATACAGCAAATGCATCTCCCATTACAATTTGGGCAGTTGTGCTTGCTGTAGGCGCTAAATTGTTGGGTTCTGCTTCTTTAACAACGGGTGTATACAATAGATAATCCGATTGTTTCGAGAGATAAGAATCTTTTTGAGCGCACATACCAATCAGTTGGATTCTTCTGGATTTTATCAATGGAATCAAAACCCTTATTTCTGGTGTTTCTCCACTCTTTGAAATACACAATACAATATCTGTTTCCTGCACCATACCTAAGTCTCCATGAATTGCATCTGCAGCATGCATAAACAAAGCTGGGGTTCCCGTAGAATTCAAGGTAGCAACTATTTTTTGGCCGACGATTGCGCTTTTTCCAATTCCTGTTACTACTAAGCGACCGTTGCAAGAAAACACCTTTTGTACAGCACTGACAAATGCCTCATCTAAACTATGTAAAAGCTGTCCAATTACGGCGTATTCAATTTCAATACAATTTTTAGCCGCATAGATTATGGTTTCACTTGAATTTCTTTTCATTACGGCTTAAAGTTATAAAATTTTCATATTGCCTACTATTGAAAATCCCGTTTACATTTTTTTAAACATTGAACTTCTTCTAAACATCAATCAAAATATTTTTCCAAATTATATTTTTTAATGAAATTCTCTTTATCAGAATGTTTTTTTAAAACACTCGTAGTCAATATTGTGTACTGAAAACTCAACTAACTAATAAATACATGATATTTATTAAAAATGAAATCCTATAAATACTTTATTATTTTTTTAGTTGCTCAGAAAAACAACTGTTACAATTGTCTTGAATGTATATTTTCTTATTCTAATGAAAAATATACATTATTTGCCAGAGACGAAAATAAAGTACTGGCACCCTATAAAGATCTTATATGTCTAGGACATAATAACTACCGTTGACAGATGGAATATGATTATTCTTTTTCTGGTTTAATTGCAATTTTATACAACACCCAAGCCATAAATCCAAAAATAACTACACCTAACAAATTATAACCACCAGCCCCCAAAAGTGCAGTAAGTCCATGTTCGGCACTAAAATTAGCTATCGAAGCAGCAATGCCTTCATCAACAGTTAACAAAGCTACTATGACACCAGCCAGTGCACCACCGGCAACCAGCCCGGTTGCGAATAAACTCCCTTTTCCTAATTCAGAGTCTTCAGTTTTGATATTTTTTGATTTTGCTCTCCAATCAACAATTCCCTTTACTACACCTCCAATAAAAATTGGTAACGTTGTTGACAAAGGCAAATAAAGACCCACTGCAAATGACAATGCTTTTACTTGACACAATTCTAAAACTATTGCAATAAAAACACCACTAAGAACAAATACCCAGTCAAGATTAAAAGACAGTAAGCCCTTAATTAAAGTAGCCATTAATGTAGCTTGTGGCGCAGCGTACTTTTCACCAATAGCATGTTGGATTCCTCTTGAGGCCATTTCGGCAGTCGGAGTGTCTAGATATTTTACCGTAAATCCTATGACTATCGACGAAAAAATTGCGCCAATAAACAAAGCAAGTTGCTGATATTTTGGTGTGGCTCCAACAATATAACCGGTTTTCAAATCCTGTGAAGTGGCTCCTGCATTTGCTGCAGCAATACAAATCATTCCTCCTATTACTAGCGCCATTGGTTCATAAACTTTTCCAGTCCAGCCAACAGCAATAAATACCAATGCTGTTCCCATAATTGTTGCTATGGTCATTCCTGATATTGGATTATTGCTTGAGCCAATAATGCCAACTATTCTACTGGATACGGTAACAAAAAAGAAACCGAATACAATCACCAAAACACCCAACAAAAGTTTACTTATAATAGAAGTTCCCGGAATTTGGGGAAGGATCGCCAAAAGAATTACAAGCAATAATGATCCGACTAGAACTACTTTAAAAGAAAGGTCATTTTCTGTTCTTAGCTGCCCTCCGGATACTTTCTCTTTCATCGAACCCAAACTTTCTCTAAATGAAGATACAATAGTAGGAATTGTCTTTAATAAAGTAATGAATCCTCCGGCAGCTACAGCGCCTGCTCCAATCTGTCTTATATATGCTCGATATACTGCTTCAGCCGTATTTGAAAAGGTATGGTTGGCCGGGTCCCATCCAAATCTTTCACTTACCTGATTTACATCCAGCAAGTTTAATTTTGCTAATTGTGTTGCAATAACATCAGGACTAACAAGATAAGATAACAGCGGGATAAGTCCTAAGGAAGCAAGGACCCCACCTGCTACCAATACCCCTGCAATCTTTGGACCTATTATATAACCGACCCCAAGATATTCTGGTGTTACTTCGGAACTTACTACAGCCGAAGGAAAAAATTTGTTAGCTTGTTCCGTTCCCCATTTAGGTAATTCGGCAATGACGTGAAAAATCTTTTGGAGAATTGCATAAACCATTGAAAATCCCAAACCATAGAATGCGCTTCTGGCAAAATCTCCTCCTTTTTCACCTGCAATTAGCACTTGTGCGCATGCCGTACCCTCAGGATAAGGAAGGGTATCGTGCTCCTTTACAATTAACGAACGTCGAAGCGGAATCATCATCAATGTCCCAAGAATTCCACCAAACACGGCCAATGTAAAAATAGTCCAATATTTAAAATAAGAATCTCCAACTTGCGGATCTGAAAGAAACAAAAATGCAGGTAAAGTAAACACGACCCCTGCTGCTATAGACTCCCCGGCAGATCCGGTAGTTTGAATAATATTGTTTTCCAATATTGTTGTTCCCAAAAATTTTTTACCTAATGAAATTGCTAAAACAGCAATAGGAATAGAAGCAGAAACGGTTAATCCTGCCTTTAATGCAAGATAGACAGTCGATGCGCCAAAAATAACACCAAATAATATTCCGAGTAAAATGGCTTTAATTGTGAATTCAGGAATAATTACATTGGGATCAATAAAAGGCTTAAAGGTTTTGCTACTTTGGTTTTCCATAAGATTTATTTGAATAAGGCTTAAAGATAAACCATTCCAGGAATTTTAAAAATAAGCAAATAAAATTTTGAAACTATACTTCAAGAGAATATTTGAGCCTGCAATCTAACTCTTTGACAACAAGTCTTTAACAATTGTTGAAATTGTCTTCCCATCTGCTTGTCCTGCCAACTGTTTGGTAGCAGAGCCCATCACCCTTCCTAAATCACTTGAATTTGTTGCGCCTAAGTCTTGAATTAAAGTCAATATTACTTCTCGAAGTTTATCTTCACTCATTTGCTCAGGTAAATATCTAGTAAGAACCTGTATTTCATCTCTTTCAATCGCAGCTAAATCTTCTCTACCTTGTGTCTCATAAATTTCTAAAGATTCTTTTCGCTGTTTGACTAATTTTTGAAGAATCTGTATGCCTCGCTCATCCGTCATCGCCTGACCGGTTCCATCTGTGTTTGCTAATAAGATAGCGGCCTTCACTGCCCTGATTGCCCTCAAGGCCTTCTCATCCTTGGCCTTCATCGCTTCTTTTAGATCTTGATTTATTTTATCTTGAAACCCCATCTTTTTTCTTCAAAGATAATATTTGTATTTTGATCATTATAAAAATTTATTCATAAGTTGAAGAAACTCTTCTGGTGAAATTTCTTCTGGCCTTTTGTCAAAATAGTCATCTTCTAATTCCTTCAAAGGAATTTTTGTAGTCCTCAAATTATTGCGAAGAGTTTTTCTCCTAAATTGAAAAGAGCTTTTTACAAACGCTTTAAGTTTCAAAAATGTATTTTCATCAATATTATGCTCCTTTCTTTTAAGATAAACAAAACTTGACATGACCGCTGGTGGAGGAGAAAAACTTTCTGGAAAAATATCAAACAAGATTTCTCGGTCAAAAAATAAAGCACACAATACCGAAAGTATTCCGTAATCCTTTGTCCTTGGATTCGCGACAATTCTTTGTGCCATTTCTTTTTGAAACATGCCAAGAAATTCAGGCACTAAACGGTTATTTTCTAATGTTTTGAAAACAATTTGAGAGGATATGTTGTATGGAAAATTTCCACATAGTAAAAATTCTTCGCCTTCAAAAAGTTCTTCGAACTTTGTTTTTAAAACATCCTGAAATATAAAAACATCCTTTTTATTTGGAAATTGTTTAACCAAAAATTCAAACATATCCCTATCTGCTTCAACCGCTTTTAAATTATCCACTTTTGCAAGTAGAGATTTTGTAATTGCAGCTCTTCCAGGTCCTATTTCCAACACATTTTTAGAATTCTTAACCAATATTGCGTCGATAATTTTCTGAATTACTCCTTGGTCTTTTAGAAAATGTTGCCCAAATGATTTTTTTGCCTTCAACTTTTTTTATTAATCTTCAAAGGTAGTTCTTTAATTTTGGAAATGTATTTCATAAGGTTTTTCCTAGCTTATTAAATTGTCAAATTGTTAATTTTTTTATTGAATTAGTTTTTTAAGCTATCTTGTGGTCAATTAAATTTTATTTTATGAACAAGTTATTTCTCTTTTGTTTTTTAATATTTTCTGGGACAGCTTTGGCCCAACCCATTTTTAATAGTTCGCCAAGCATCGGACTAAAATTGATAAAAAAACAGTTAGATGTAAATTATATTAGCCCTGTTAGTGTCGAGTCTCTGGGTGGAAACGTATCCTGGGATTTTGAACCGGCTGACATTTTGGTTTTATCCCCTGACACAACCATAGTTGTTGAACCATCAGGCGTTCCTAATGCTAACCTTTTTCCCAAAGCAACCTTCGCAATCCAGAGTGGTTCAGATAGTTCTGCTTATTATCAATTTTTTCGAAAAACTAATAATTTAATTGAATTTCTTGGAGAATCCGATGCATCGGGGGAGCCTCCAACTTTATTAAATTCTGGTTTAACGGTTATCACTCTTCCATTAAATTATGGCACTACCTTTGAGGATACCAGTTCTGCTACTTTTGAATCTGAATTTGGTCCAATTCAAGTCGAGTTTGCAGTAAATAACAAAGCGGAAGCTTGGGGAACTATCAAAACTTCTTCTGGAACATACAATTGTCTTAAATTAACTTCAAGGAGTACCACAATTCTTTCCTTAGGTCCTTTGCCAATTGGTTCCCAGACAGATGTGCGTTATGCTTTTTATTCACCTGGTTATCCTGAAGCAATAGCGACTTATACCGCATCTGAAGTAGAATTTGGACCGGACATTGAAAATGATACATTTGCATTCTTTCTTGTTAAGCCCACCTTGTCTGGTCTCGATCCATCCAAGGTTATACATTTAAACATTAGTCCAAATCCAGCACAGGATTATATTATTGTTGATTTGGGATCACAAAATATTAAAAATCAATTGATTAACATAGTTGACGCAAATGGTAAAATCCTTTACCAAGGGAGGGTGGTTGCACCACAACACAGAATTAATGTCAATAATTGGCCTAAAGGAACTTACATGGTTCAAGTAATTGGTGAAAATAACGTTTGGGGAATGGAGACCATAATGTTAAAATAGACAAATTACCTGTTGAATTGAGCTTACAAAAGAATTTGATCATTTTTCCTTGTGCTTTTCATTCGGGTTTATATCTTTGCACCTCGATATTTAAAAAGCCTCTTTAGCTCAGTTGGTTAGAGCGTCGGACTGTTAATCCGTAGGTCCTTGGTTCGAGCCCAAGAAGGGGCGCGTGATTTAAAAGCCCTGCATAAAGCAGGGCTTTTTTTTTAGTTCTTAAATATAAAAAATGAGTATACTTACTGTTGGAACAATGGCCTTTGACAGCATTGAGACCCCTTATGGCAAGGTTGACCATGTGATCGGAGGAGCTTGTACTTATATCAGCTGGGCTGCCTCATATTGGCATAGCCATATTAATTTAGTCTCTATAATTGGTGATGATTTTCCTGAAGATGAAATTGTAGCCCTGAATAAACGTGGAGTAAAAACCGACGGGTTAGTTCGTGTTCAGGGTAAAAAATCCTTTTATTGGTCTGGTCGATATCATGCTGATATGAATGGGCGAGACACTTTAATAACAGATTTGAATGTTTTAGAAGATTTTAGTCCTAATTTACCTAAGGATTTTCAATCTAGTCAATTTATCATGCTTGGTAACCTAACTCCTTCCATTCAAGCATCGATTCTTGATCAACTTTCTGATCCACCAAAACTTGTAATTCTGGATACAATGAATTTTTGGATGGACGTTGCCATGGATGAATTAAAGCAATTATTATTCAGGGTGGATGTACTTACTGTAAATGATGAAGAGGCTCGTCAGCTTTCAGGAGAAAGATCTCTTGTCAAAGCTGCTGCTGCAATCCATAATATGGGACCCAAATACCTAGTAATTAAAAAGGGGGAACATGGAGCCTTGTTGTTTTATGAAGATCAAATATTTTTTGCTCCTGGATTACCTGTAGCGGATGTGCTGGACCCAACAGGTGCCGGAGATAGCTTTGCTGGAGGTATGATCGGTTATTTGGCACAGACCGATGATATAAGCTTTAGCAATATGAAAACTGCAATTATTTATGGCAGTGTAATGGCCTCTTTTTGTGTAGAAGGTTTTAGCCTTTCTAAGTTGAAGAATCTAACACAAAATGAAATTTATGCAAGAATTCATCAGTTCGAAAATTTAAGCACTTTCGATGTAAAAGAACTAACTGTTTTAAATTCCTGATTTCTCTCAAAGTATTTATACAAAAAAAATTTCAACTATCTTCATGTTTAAATTAATATATGAAAAGGATAGTTAGTTTTAATGTAAACGGGTTAAGGTCTGCGGTACAAAAAGGATTTAATGATTGGTTGAAAAAGAGCAATTTTGATATTGTTTGCCTTCAGGAAACAAAAATGGATATCTCTTACGCTGATCCTGAAATGTATAGTGCCTTGGGTTACACATCATACTGGCATTGTGCGGAGAAAAAGGGTTATAGTGGTGTTCTTATTTTAAGCAGAGAGAAGCCTGATAGTGTACATATTGGTTGTGGAATTGAACCCTATGATAGGGAAGGACGGTTTATTAGATTGGATTTTGGTGATTGGTCCGTGATGAATGCTTATTTTCCTTCTGGATCTTCAAGTGAAGAAAGACACTCTTTCAAGATGAGTTTTTTACAGGATATTTATCCTTGGATCAAAACTTTATTGTACCAAAGAAAAAAACTAATTCTAGTTGGCGATTATAATATTGTTCACAAAGAACTTGATATACACAATCCACAACGTAAGGATAATCCCAGTGGTTACAGACCGGAGGAGCGTGCTTGGTTAGATGCGTGGTATAATGAATTGTTTGATGATAGTTTTCGAGTCGTTTTTCCAGATCTTCAAGCGTTTAGCTGGTGGAGTTATCGCGCTGGATCATATAATAAGAATAAAGGTTGGCGGATCGATTATCAATCTATATCCAAACCTTTTGGAAACTTAGTCAAGGACTATAAGCATCACAGAGAAATCCGTTTCTCTGATCATTGCCCAATTGAAGGCGTTTATGACATTTAAAGCTTCTCGTTCTTACATTTACCATGCGTATATTTTTTTTCCTTTGGCTCTGTTTATTTAATCATACAGAAATCCGTTCCGCGGACTATGTGTATTTCAACGGCGGTGTAAAAAATATCTACAATTCCATTTTAAATATGGAATTTAATGAAGCCAGCCGGCTATTATTGAACGAAGAAAATGACAACAATAACTTCGCGTATCTTTTAATGAAGAATGAGCTTGATTTTTATGAAATTTTTATTAGTGAAGATATTCTGCTATTCGATCAGAGAAAGGTTTCCAAAAATTTACGATTAAAAAAAATAAAAAATTCGTCCCTCCCTGATGAGTGGAAATCCTTTCTTATTGCAGAAATATTATTACAATGGGCTCTGATTGAATTAAAATTGGGCTCTGTGTTTGTTGCTTTTTCTGAAATTCGAAGGGCGATAATTCTTTTAGAAGAAATTAAAACTGCAAAACCTGAGTTTATTTATACTTACAAATCATTAGGTGTGCTTCACTCTTTAATTGGAACCATACCAGAGGGTTTTTCGTGGGTGAAAAGTTTAATTCATTTAGAGGGAACTATTTCTCTTGGTAAAAATGAAACAAAAAAATTTTTTGAATTTGCAAAATTAAGAAAAGACATTTTTTACTTAGAATCTGTTGCTGCAAATGCGTTTATTGTTTCCTTCTTAGAAAACAATCCAGAAGAAGGATTTTTATTCTGGTCAAAAAGTTCTGATGTAACACAAGCCAATCCATTAAATGCTTTGGTTGGAGCAAAGCTTGCAATGAAATCATCAAAAAATGATGAGGCTTTAAAAATTCTTTCTTTTGTTATCGAGACCAAAAAGGAAAAATTGCCGTATTTATTTTTTTTGGATGGATTAACGAAATTACAACAGTTAAATTTAGCCGCTGAAAATGATTTTAAAAAATATTTGAACCATTTTCATGGAAATAGTTATTTAAAAGAAACCTACCAAAAATTAAGTTGGTGTGCTTTATTAAAAAAGGATACAACTTTGTACAAATTTTATTTAAGTAAAATTGGGGAAAACGGAAATAATATAACGGATGAAGATAGGCAAGCACAAAATGACTTTTTAAAAAATGAAATTCCAGATTTTATTTTATTAAAATGCAGACTACTATTTGATGGCGGCTATTCGAATAGATCCTTAAAACTTCTTGAACCTCGGGTAGCAAGTTATTATAAGAACCCTAAATTGAAAACGGAGTGTGCCTATAGAATGGGGCGCATTTTACAATCTCAAAAAGAATTCAAGGGCGCTCTATTATATTTTAACGATGTTGTTCAATCTGATCCTAAATTTAAAACTTTTTATTCTTCCGCTGCTCTTCTCTACTCGGGTCACATCTGGGAGAAACTTGGCGATTATAATAAATCCTGTCAAGCTTACAGAAATACTTTAAAGACAAAACCAGAACAATACTCACGCAGTATTCATCAAAAGGCAAAAACAGGAATTATAAGGTTGGGGTCTTGCATTTAGTTTTTGTCGTTACATGTTTAATTTATCGGACGCATAATTAATTTCACCTATTCTTCCTTGATTCTAATTAAAAAGATTTATTCTTTAACTTCTGTTCTTAATTACCGATTTCCATTTTTGTTTTACCTTTGCGCCTTCTTGGCGTGGTAGCTCAGCTGGTCAGAGCGTGCGATTCATAATCGCAAGGTCGGGAGTTCAAGCCTCCCCCACGCTACTCTTCAAAACTAAAGTTCTAGTGCTACAGACTCTATTTTTACTAGAATTTGCATGTTTTCTGTTCCTCTTTGATAATATTATTTTTTAAGTGTTTTATGTTGTCTTTAGCTATGTGTCTTCTAACTCTTAATAATTTGTATTTGAAAAGCTCAAATTCATATAAGTTACTAAAGTAAGCATTTAAATCATCTAAGGTAAAAGTTGAGTATAGGGTGCTGATTATCAAGTTTTTATAATTGTTCTTGTTGGAAAAGTGCATTTTTGTTGTAATAATTTTAATTAATTTTGCAAAAATTCATGCTCACTCAATGAAAAAAGTAATTCTTTTTATTTCCTTTAGTTTCCTCTGGTTGTGTCTTAACGCCCAATTAGAATATCAGTCTCCTCCGAGCTCCATTCTTAATCTTGCCGAAGCTAAGACCCCTGCTATTACAGCATTAAGTCGTAATAATAAATATCTTGCTTTCATAGAAAGGCCAATTTATAAATCATTGGAAGATTTGGCTGAGCCGGAAATTAAACTAGCCGGTCTTCGATTTAATCCAGAAAATTTTAATTCTTCTCGAAACACATATTTTACTTCTATTACTATTCAGACCCTTAAGAATAATAGTCAAATTAAAATTTATGATCTTCCTTCTCCCCTGAAATTTCAATCTTACTCTTTTAGTCCTCAAGAAAACTACTTTTCTTTCATTCAAGTTCATAAAGATCATTTGAGCCTTTGGGTAATTAACCTAAATACTGGAAAAGCCAAAGAAATTTTAAAACATGGAATTAATGGAATATTAGGGAACTCTTATATCTGGTCTGCGGATGAGCGCTTCATTGTTTGTCGATCAAAAGGGGTTAAAACCCGTTTACCCGATGCTCGCGATTTGCCAAAGGGTCCGGTTATTCAAGAATCAACCGGGGAAAAATTACCTGTCAGGACCTTTCAAGATCTCTTAAAGAATCAACAAGATGAAAACCGTTTCGATTATTATGCAGCATCAACTCTTATAAAAGTTTTTCCTGAAGGAGATCTATCGACACAAGACTTTTTAGGTGTAGCCATTTATAAAGGTTTTGACTTTTCCCCGGATGGAAAATTCTTATTAACAGAGGAACTTTCCAAACCTTACAGTTATAATTTAAGCCTGGGTTTTTTTCCCAGTAAATTCAATATTTATAATAACAATGGAGTCTTTGTAAAAACATTTTACAACCGACCCCTCAATAATTTGAAAACAACCAGTTTTGATGCTGTTGAAGCTGGAAAAAGAAACATAATGTGGCGTGCTGATAAACCGGCCACTCTTTTTTGGTGTGAAGCCACAGATGGTGGCAACCCGACAAAAGAGGTTGAATTTAGAGATCAGTTGTTTTGTTCTGATGCTCCCTTTGATGTGCATAAAAGCATTTGTTTTATTAAAAATCGTTTTGCTAACATAATTTTTGGAAATGAAAATTTAGCCATTGTCGAGGATAGCTGGTGGAAAAACCGAAACACCAGAACTTATATCATTAATCCTTCTAAAAGCCTTGATAGTTTGTTATCCCGAAGCATCAATGTTGTTTTTGATAGATCCAGCGAAGACCTTTATAAAAATCCCGGATCTTTTATTTCTAAATTTGATGAATCTTCCCATCGAGAAACCTTGCTGTTAAGTAAGGATAAGAAAAAAGCATACTTAAATGGTGAGGGTTATTCTCCTGATGGCAATAAACCTTTTATGGATGAAATAGATCTATCCACTTTTGCCAGAACTCGTTTGTGGCAAGCAGATGGGATTTCTACTTATGAAAAGCTTGTAAAAGTTCTGGATATTAACTCTAAAACCATACTTACCAGGATAGAAAGTCCAAGCTCTTTTCCAAATCTTTATATTAGAAAGTTGTCTTCCAATAAAAATCCAGAGGCTGTTACCTTTCGGGAAAACCCCTATAAATCAATAGAAAATATTACAAAAAAGAAGATCAACTATCTTCGAAAAGATGGGGTGTCTTTATCTGCTACGCTTTATCTTCCTGTGGGTTACAACCCTTCTAGAGACGGTAGATTACCACTTCTAATGGAAGCTTATCCGGAAGAATTCAAAGACGACAAAGCCGCTGGTCAGATTAAAGATTCTCCGCATTTTTTTAACAACATCAATTGGGCTTCTCCTTTATTTTGGGTGACTAGAGGTTATGCCGTATTGGAGGATGTTCAATTCCCTATAATCGGTGTAGGAGATAAGGAACCAAATGATACCTATATTGAACAATTGGTTGCTGATGCTGAAGCAGCAATAAAAGCAGTTGATTCTTTAGGTTTTGTAGATCCTAATAGATGTGCCGTCATGGGTCATTCCTATGGAGCTTTTATGACCGCCAACCTCCTTGCTCATTCTGGCTTATTTGCTGCAGGTATTGCCCGGTCTGGAGCCTACAACAGAAGTCTAACTCCTTTTGGTTTTCAATCTGAGGAAAGGTCTTATTGGCAGGCACAAAATGTTTATCAACAGATGTCCCCTTTCAATTATGCGGATCAAATTAAGAGTCCGATTTTACTTATTCATGGAGAGTCTGACAATAATTCTGGAACCTTTACCATTCAAACTGAAAGATTTTTTCAGGCAATTAAAGGCAATGGCGGCAAAGCAAGAATGGTTATTTTGCCTTTTGAAAGTCATGGATATTCTGCTCGGGAAAATATTCTTCACATGCTTTGGGAAATGGATTCCTGGCTTGAAAAATATGTGAAAAATAAAACCAACTAAATTTGGTTTCTCTTAACGCAGTTTTAACACGTTAAAAATAAACCTCTGATTCTTCTCTAAGTCAAAAGACTATAAATCTTTTGCCATGAAATCTTTAAGTTCTTTTCTTTTGGTCCTTTTAAAAAAGAGACAAATATTTGTTTTCGTTTTCTTGTTGTTTGTTTCTCTCTCTTCTTGCTTTCAAAAAGGAGGACAGATTTCCTCTTCTAAAGATGGGTTTAAAGCTAAGAGCCAAGTGGCATTAAAGAAGCTTAAAAAAAATACAGCCCACAATAAAGAAATGTCTCTCAAAAGTAATGACAAAACCATCGTTGTGGCCGAAGCTTCTTTAGCAGCTGATAGCAACAAAAATATTCTTTCCCAAAATACCTCTGATATTGTGATCTCTTTTGATCACGATGTGGTGATTTTGGACAGTACAGAGTTCCTCAAAGTTGCTATTGATGATGAAATTGTTTTGGACAGTACTGGGATGGATGCCTTGAAATAAGCTCTTTTTTTTGTTATTAGTTCTATTTGTAAAATATAGATTTTTTGGATCACCTAATGATGTTTTAGACTTGAGTCGTGGGTGCTTTTCTATAAGAGTTTAAGTGTTGCTTCACCCTTTTACTTTTAGTATCTTTCATCTTTTATCCATCCCAACTTCTTCATTTTGCGAACCTCAAGACTAGGAAAACCGAAATCTTCTACCACAACACCATGAATTTCATAACACCCTTTACCCAAAAACGGGTAGCGTTCCAAAACAGGAGGAAAATGTGTAGTATCAAAAAAATAACCCTCCTCGTCTACCCAAGTTCCAAATGACATTAGTTTTCCATTGGTTGTCGTTACCGGTTTTCTAGTGACATAATAACCAATAAGCAGAATCTCTTCAGAAATTTTATCCTTTAGTCTTTTAGACGTCACATAGTTTTGGGGTTTTTCTAAAATCAAATCGAAAGGGGAACGAAGAGGAAAGCCCAACAACTCAATCTCATCAAATGTTTGATCATAAATACCATCCTCCAACATTGGAAGTGCGTATTTTTCTTCTCTTTCTGAAAATATGGGGGTTGTCGACAAGTGTGCCTGGCGAGGCTGATACATTACATTAGTTTCCCACAACAGGGAACATTTACTTTGGTTTGTGAAGCGAAATCCTCCAATCCGTATTAATAAGTTCAGTTGTTCTCGTGCTATTTTATTCCTTTGAATAAAATTATCCAAAGATCTATACGGTCCTCTTCTTTCGCGTTCTCGTATGATTTGTTGCGCTTGTTCTTTTTCCAAAGATTGGATGTGAATCAAACCAACATAAATTGTCTTCCCTTCAATGTGTGTTAGATACCGACTTTTATTCACGCACGGAGCTTCAATTCTTGCTCCACACATTCTGGCCTCATGTATATAAAGTTCTGTGTTATAAAACCCACCAAAATTGTTTATGACCGCCACCATAAATTCCAAAGGGAAATACGTCTTCAGATATAGGCTCTGAAAAGATTCTACAGCGTATGAAGCAGAGTGCGCTTTACAAAATGAATAGCCGCTAAAACTTTCAATTTGACGCCACACCTCTTTTGACAAATCGTCAGAGTATCCAAGATTTTTACAGTTATGAAAATATTTTTCCATAAGTTTTCTAAAGGTATCCGACGACTTTTTCTTACCGGTCATAATTCGTCGCAACACATCTGATTCGTTTAAGTCCAGTCCGGCAAAATGATGTACGATCTTCATAACATCTTCCTGATACACCATAACACCAAACGTTTCTGATAAATTTTGTTTGAATACTGGGTGCAGATATTTCACTTTGTCTGGATTATGGAAACGTTCGATATACTCCCTCATCATGCCACTCTTCGCAACTCCTGGTCTGATAATTGAGCTCGCTGCTACAAGATGTACGTAATCCTCACATTTCAACTTACTAAGTAATCCTCTCATGGCAGGGGACTCTATATAAAAGCACCCTATGCATTGTGCTGACTTCAACTGAGCCCTAACAAGATCATCCTTTTTTATTTTTTCTACCTGGTGAATATTGATTTCCTTTTCTTGATTTTCTCGGACAAGGTCTATCGCATCCTTTATATGACCCAACCCCCGCTGGCTAAGAATATCATATTTGTGAAATCGGAGGTCTTCTGCTCCATACATGTCAAAATGTGTTGTTGGAAAACCTTTTGGCATTTGTAATAATGCGGTATGATAATATAATGGCCGCTCAGAAATTATAATTCCCCCTGCGTGAATGGATAAATAATTTGGAAAGCCCTCAATTTTTTTGCCATAATGGAATATATATTTGGCGTATGGATGGTGTTTTTGTGATGCAAGGGGTTCGTCAACAATTACATCAATTTCCTTTTTGGGAAGACCGAATACTTTGCCCAATTCTCTAATGATAGATTTTCCCTTAAAAGTGTTGTATGTCGCCAACAAAGCTGTATGCTCAATCCCATATCTGTTAAAAATATATTCGGTAACGTCGTCTCTGTCGCTCCACGAAAAATCTATATCAAAGTCTGGGGGAGAGCTTCTATGTGGATTAATGAATCTTTCAAAGTACAAATCAAGTTCCAAAGGATCTACATCCGTAATGTAAAGACAAAAGGCAACAATACTATTTGCACCACTTCCCCTACCAACATGGTAATAACCCACACTTTGTGCATAGCGAATAATATCCCATGTAATCAGAAAATAAGCAGAAAACCCTAATCGGTGAATTACCTGAAGCTCCTTTTTGACTCTTTCGGCTGCTTCCTGGTGTTGGTCTCCGTATCTCCGTCTACAACCCTGGATAGCGAGTTTGCTAAGCAGCCGATAATCTCCATTTGTGTCTCCTGTAAAGGTTTTTCGGTTATTCTCCTCTTTCGCGGGCATTTCTGTTATACACGAATCTAATATCTTTTGTGTATTCATAAGTACCTCCGGATATAGTTCAAATTTGCTTAAAATCTCTCTGAATGTGTAAAACATTTCGTCCTTTGGCGCAAACTGACCCGGTTCAAGTTTTCCAAGGTGGATGTTGTGATTAATACATCTAAGAAGTTTGTGTACTTTCCACCCCTCCTCATTTAAAAATGTAACCGGAGCAAAAACAACTGACTTAGACAAATTTCCAGATCTTTCTTTGATGGGATTAAGCTCTGATGGCTTAATTCCTATGAATTCATTTTCTCTCAATTGATCGATTTGTTCCTCGGGAATATCCCTGTATACCACAAAGCAGTTTTCCCAAAGTGGGGGATATTTAGGAAAGGGTTCTTTGGAGATAGAATGCTTTGTTAAAAACTGGTTCAACTCTTTTATCCCCTCTTCGTTTTTTGCTATACCCAGATATAAGAATTTATCCCCCTCCCTGAATTCAATGCCAAAAATAGCTTTAACTCCATGGTTTCTGCACGCAACATCAAATTGGTAATAACACGAAGTGTTGTTGATGTCCGACAGTACCATTGTCTTTATTCCTCGTCTAATAGCTTCAGTGACAAGTTCTTCCGGAGAAAGGGTTCCATAACGTAGGGAAAAATAACTATGACAATTTAAAAACATGCCGACATATTCGACAAATATAGTCGAATTTTGTTTCTTTTTGTGTGGTTAAAGGCAAAAATATAAACAGAGAGACTTCTCCGGAGCCGGATTATATTAAAGGTAGAAAAACTAAACCTTGTTATAAAAAAAACTACCTGACTATATCCCCTCGTTTTGCGGCTTCATAGTCCGGCGTTTTCAAAAGCTTTTCATAGTTCTCTGGAAAACGTCTTTTTAGAAAAACTTCCCAATAGGCCTCCTTGGTCATTGAATCCCAATGAATTTGACCCTCCAACTTTTGTCGTGTCTGAAAGAGATTAATAAAAACAACACACGACAATAGAATTGCAAAAGAAAGCCTAAACATTAAGTGACGAGAAAAACAATATTCAATAACCACTGCAAGCGGGAGCGCAAATAAACCATAGAAATCAATCAGAACTCGACAACCAAACGTTCCTCCAAACCACCAACACCACCAACAAGCATTAACCCAGATCATAATTAGAAGTAATATTAAAATTTGGGGTAGAATTTGATTTAAGTTCCTCTTCTGAATAATAAAGCCAAACAGCATAACAGCCATCATTGGAGTGTAAAGTAGCCACCCCTTTCTGTATGAAAATAAAAACTCTGCCACCATTGGTCGGCTCCAAAAAAATTGTTCTCCAACATATGAGTTAAAGACCCAATTCCCTGTGAAAACCCTCCAATACAACAACTGAGGTAAAATGACAAAAAAGACACATAACCCTGCGATTAAAAGGTGTTTGTAATGCGTTTTAACCAATGCCCATTGTTTGTGTACAAAGTTCTTTTGGTCAATATGAAACAACAAAGGTATTATGACGACAATTAAATTTAGCGGCCTAATTAAAATTATGAAGCCTAAAAGCAAACCTAGAAAATATAAAATTTTGGCTTGGGGCGTTTCATACCACCTCAAAGAATACCAAAGAAACATTAAAATAAGGGTAAATTCATAGCAGTGACTAATTGGATTAGTAAAAGAAGTATAATAAAAAATATTTGTGCCAAAGGCAACGCAGATCATGGTTAGCTGCACCGTTTTGGCTTGAAAAAATGTAGAAAGTAGGCGAAAAAGGTACAAAAAGCCAAGAAAGCAAAACAACACATTGTTGAAGGCAATTGCTACCTGGTATGGTGTTGAAAAGCCATCTTGGGTGTGACCAAAAAGTTTAGCATAAGTATGCCCCAAAAAGAAGGCCGGTACATTTAGTATTGCCCAACCCATCGTTGTTTTTATTATCTCATTCCCATTTTCTAAGCGGGTTGGCCAATACAGATTAATAAAATTCGAATCTACTACAGGTTTTTTAAGAAACCCCAAACTCAAATCACCATGAATAAAGGTTGCTGGTAGATAAGCATAATATGAAATTACATCCCAATATATTGTTTTCTGTTCTAGTGAATCTCCTTTCCATGGTTGCCTGATAAAAACACCAGCTATAAAGAAAAGCAAGATGACCCATAACGAACCATATTTACTAAGCTTTTCTTTAACGCCAAATCTCCCCACTTATGCTTTGATTTTATATTTGAATAGTGTCCACACTATTTTTATCCCATCTGTCCACTGTAGTTTCTTTCCTGTTTTTCTAGGTTGATATCTGATTGGGACTTCCTTGATTGTATATTTCTTTTTTAGGATTTTTGCTGTAATTTCTGCTTCCCATTCAAAACCATTGTGTTGAGCTCCTATGAGGATTGGTATCAAATCCTTATGAAAAATTTTATAACCCGTTGGTTGATCTGTGAGTTTTGTTCCAAAAAGTAGAGAAGTAATTAAACTAACGAAGCGCCCACCGAAATAAAAAGCGCTTTCTCCCATTTTGTTTCCTCCTAAGATTCTGGAACCATAAACAACCTTTTGCTCAATATTCTCAAAAAACGGCTTAAGTAATGTTGGATAATCTTCGGGAAACAACTCCAGGTCAGCATCTTGGCAAATAAGTATGTCTCCTGTGGCTATAGAGTATCCTGTTTTCATTGCGCTTCCCTTTCCACCATTACTCTTTCGTCTATAAATAAAAGTCACATCCGGTTTGTTCTTGTACCGCTCTATAGTTCGCATTGCGTTTTGTTCTGTTTTATCTTCGGAACCATCGTTTACTATAATTATTTCTTTTTGTAGTGGGATTTCAACGGCTAAAACCCTTTCAATGACGGCTTCAATTGTTGATTCCTCATTGAAGGCCGGAATAATAATGCTTACCTTAGTGTAAACCATTTTTCTTTTCTATCGACGCGAAGATAGGTTAATGATAGAATATTGTGGGTTTGTTTGGGTTGTTTTACTCTCTATAATTTGTCCTTTTTTCTGTTTCTAATCATTTCGGCATAACCCATTTTTTTGGTAAGTGCTGTTGTGGCTTCAGCAATTCGGTTTGCCTTGGTTTCAGATGTTCTTGCTGTCTGAATCCATTTAGAAAAATATTTTTGATGTGACTCAGGTAGATTTTTAAAGAAAGTATATGCCTCTTTTTCTGCACTTAAACAATCTACGAAATCATCGTCTATGCTATATTGACTCACATCTAATGAAAGCTTAACTAGTACTTTGTCGCCCGCTTTCTTTTTTAATAGTTTTCTTAAAGTCAAATTCAGAGGTAAAATAAATTGACCGTTACCAATGGGTAGAATGCTTGCTCCTTGGATAGAGACTTTGTCTAAAAGTCCTTTAACTCTATATGAAATTTTTTTATTGGGGTTGAGCTGTTCCGTTAAATAGGCGTCCAGTAGAATATAAGTCCATCCTGTTTTTTCGCCATTTCGCCCATACTTTTCTATTTGTGTTTCGAAAAATATTGCCATCACGAAAGCTTTAGCCTAAGTTTAAATGTTCCACGTGGAACTAACCAAATTTGGTTTGAAAAAGATCCACTTTGTTCCACGTGGAACAAAATTGACACTAGGAAGAAAAATATCTGGCGTATATTCTTCCTTCGCCAAATATATTAATAAACCAATTGATACCTTAGGCCAGCTATTAACCCAAATTGCATGTACTTCTGGCTTATTGGATATTTGCTGTCTGTTAAAGATCCAAGATAGTATCTCATAGATGGCTCGGCCAATAACATAAAACCCTTTCGAATTTTATAATTAAGACCAAAAGAAGCAAGTAGACTTATTCCTGCATTGTCCTTAAAGATTTTCTGATTTCCCTCAACTGAAGAGCTCAGGTTAAGTTTTGAGGTTAAATCAGGTCCATACACAAATCCTTCTCTTTTGGTCATCAAATTTATTCCAAGACCACCGCTTACAGTAAAGACAAAATCAACAAGATCTATTTCATATCCCACTGAAATAGGAATATCAAAAAATTTATACCTATTATATATGTTATCAACAATTGCCACCTCTTCCTGAACTGTATCAATAGGATTTCCTTGTGCATCCTTCTTTATCAAGGTGATAAGCTGTGTACCTTTTACAAAATTAAATCTCTCTTTTATTTCAGAATAATTAAAACCAGTTCTTACAGAAAAGCCATTTGCTGAAACCATAGAAATTCTGGAACCAGCTGAAAACGCCTTGATAAAGGTTTCATCCATCTGTCGCTTATTCGCATAAGCTACCGATTGTACATTTTTTGCCTCTATTGTTCTCCTGGAAATTTCCGGGGAATAATAAACATCCAAATATAGCCGTCTTCTTTCTAAGCTCTTGTCCCGAGTAAAACAACCATCATCTTTAAATTTCTTTTGCTTAGGCCACCAATTAATACTATTATATTCAATCAAATATTTATCGTTGCTAGGAATAAGATTAAATTCTATATCTCTACCCTCTAAATTATCCAAGTTTTTCTTACCATCCTCAGTTCTATTTTCCAATTCATTTCTAGCTTGAAAACCCACATTGACCAAAGCATCATTAGATATTGGCTCTGAAAAATCATTAATAATGGAGGAGCCGTCTTTTTGCTTTGATGTTTCGTTATTGTGTGTTACATTATTTGGATTTTCAGAGTTGTCAATTGCTTTATGATAAGTTTTATTATCTGAAACCACTTCATTTACATTAGAAATTCTGGAATCAGAATTTTCAACACTTTGGTTATTTTGTATAGAATGAACACTGTTATCAGCCACAATTCCGGAAGTTACCCTATTTCCATTCTTTGCGTCTTCATTTAGGTTACTTGAATTATTGTTGAAATAACGATAGGAAGCTAACAAACTAAAGCTTATCAGACTTAATACCAAGACACTTTTTAACATCCATGGAAAACTAAGTACTCGTCTGGAACTTTTATCCTCATTAAGAGCAGACTCAATACCTTTCCAAAGATGATCTTGGTTGCCCAAATCAACATCTTTCAATTTCTTTCTAAAAAATCTATCTGTAAAGTGGTCAGAATTTCTAAAACTCATATTGTGACTTTTTGACTATTCAATAATTTTTCTTGTAACACTTTTCTAGCTTTAACAAGTTGAGAACGAGATGTACTTTCTTCGATTAAGAGCATTTCGGAAATTTCTTTATGGCTATATCCTTCAATCGCGTATAAGTTAAAAACCATACGGTAACCATCAGGTAATTCTTCCACCATTTCAATTAGCTCCGCATACATTAAATTGTTTACAGCTTCCTCAGCTTCAAACATTTCAGGCATATCGTCCGAACTTAAAAATTCATTTTGGTTACTTTTCTTGTGATATTTCTTAATTGCATTGTTGATCATTATTCTCCTAACCCATTGTTCAAAAGGTCCTTCAGATTTATACTGATTTAAATTTTGAAAAACCTTTACGAACCCATCTTGAAGTAAATCTTCTGCTTCCATCCTATGTCTGGAATATCTCATACAAACCGCCATCATCTTTCCAGAAAAACGATCAAACAATGCCTTTTGAAATTTTCTATCACCCAATAGGCAGCCCTGTATGATAAGTTCTACATCCATAATAAACCAGGCCCTAAAGAATATGACCCCTCAAAACAAAAATCCGCTGCTCTTCAAATACAATTTCTATTATACTTTCATCAGAAATTTTTCAAAAATTAAGTTAAACTCTTCCGGTTTTTCCATCATTGGGGCATGCCCACATTTTTCCAATATAAATAACTGCGCATCAGGAAGGAGTTCTTTAAATTTTTCACCTACAAAGGGTGGCGTTACAATGTCATTTTCTCCCCATATTAGAAGGGCTGGTTTCTTAATTAGATGCAACTTATCTCCTAGATTATGTCTTATAGCTGATTTTGCTGTAGCTATTACCCTAATTGCCTTTCCTCTATCATTTACAATTCCATAAACTTCATCAACCAGTTCTTTAGTTGCTACCTTGGGATCATAAAAAGTGGCTTCTGTTTTAGTTTTTATAAAATCATAATCACCTCTTTTTGGAAATGTATTACCCATTCCACTTTCATACAAGCCTGAGCTTCCAGTTAATGTTATCGAGGCAATTCTATCTAAATCCTCTAAAGCATAAAGCAATCCAACATGACCTCCTAAGGAATTACCTAATAGGTTTATTTGTTTAAGATCTTTATGACGTACAAAATCATAAACATAATTAACTAAACCGCTTAGAGATACTTGAAGTATGGGTAATTCATATATCGGCAAAATAGGAACAATAACCCTATATCTATTGCCAAAATAATCAATTATACCTTTAAAATTACTTAGTGCACCAAATAGCCCATGCAAAAGCAAGATCACTTCTCCTTCCTTATTTGATTCTATGTACTTAAATCTACCTTCCTGGATAATTTCCAATGTCATGATAATAAAATATTAATGTCAAAAATAAAAAATACTATTAAACAGTTTGCTGTTTTATTCAAAATGATTCCTTCAATCTCCCATTATGCTAAATAACGTTTGTTATACAAACAGAATACACTTAAACCAAAACAAACAATTCCTAGCATTTGATGGGATACTGCAAATTCTATTGGTAAACTACCTATTGAATAAATCAATGTTAAAACTCCAAGTACACCTTGCATGGTAGTAACAACAAACAGAACCATAATTTTACTATCTATAACGCCGTACTTTACCTTTTGCAAAACCAGAAGACTAAATATTATAAATAAAATTATATAAGCCAAAGATCTGTGTAAAAATTGCACAATAAATGCACTTCCATGATTTGATTCATAATCATTAAACATAAATGAAATGTAATCTTTAATAGCAAGTACTTCACTTGGGATCATACTACCATTTATATCTGGCCAAGTGGGAGCAACCAGAGCAGCCTTCATTCCACTCATTAACCCACCTAAAAATACTTGGAGAAAGAAAAATACAGGTAATGATAAATAAAACCAATAATTATTTCGATTGTCAAATTTATCATCCATTCCGTAAACAGCTTTCAATGTCGTCCAAAGTAAATATCCAATAAGCAAAAGAGCAGCACACAAGTGAAATGATAATTTATAAGCATTTACCCACGGTCTGTTAATTAATCCACTTGCCACCATTATCCACCCAAGAGAAGCCACAAATGCAGCTAATAATAAAACAATCAATAGATCTTTAATTAACCACGAGTCTAACAATTTCCTTCGCCAAAAAAGTAAAAAAGGAACTATGAATACAAATCCCATCAGTCGCGCCCAAAGTCTATGAAGATATTCCCACCAAAAAATATATTTAAAATCTTCTATTGTAATACCTTGATTAATCTTTTGATATTGTGGGGTTTTCTTATAAAGTTCAAAAACTTCAAGCCAAGCATTTTCGGTAAAAGGAATAACAACCCCAGTTACAATATCCCATTTTGTAATGCTTAAACCTGAACCGGTTAATCTTGTTACGCCACCCAAAAAGACCTGAATGAAAACCATCAACAGTCCAAAGAATAACCAAATCCTAACAGCCTTACTTTGTACTTTTCCAAACATGGTTCAAAATTGAAATAAAACAAGCACATTTTATTAGTTTTTTTTAATCTTCATAATCTTAATTATTTTAAATGAATTAAAAAAAAAAGACAATACAATGATTAATGTTAATATGTGCAAAAAATTCAATTTTTCAGTTTTAAACAAAAAAATACACAATAATTTCAATCTTAATATTATTGTAAATCAGGTACATAGATTTATTAAATTATATTGTTAAAAAAAATAAATGTTAAAAACTTTGGGTAAAAAAATGTTAAAAAATTATGATTTCTCCTAAGCACATTTACTGATCAATGTCTTAAATATTTTACTTTTTTATATATAATTGAAATTAATTTATCCTTGTATAAACCGTGTTAAAGATTTGTGAGTAAATGTGGATATTTTAATTTTTCCACCATTGATTAAGAATAAAGTAGACATTAATTAAAAACACTATGTTTAAATTTTTAAAAATCTAAACTTAAGATTAAGAATAGAAGACAATATAAGTCAAGAACTATTTTAAAATATGAGGATAATAATTCAAAGAGTTTCAGAGGCTATACTTAGCGTGGATAGTAAAATGCACACCAAAATAGGAAATGGCTTATGTGTGTTAATTGGAATCGGAATAAGTGATGATGAAACAGATGTCAATTGGCTTATTTCCAAATTGCTTCAATTGCGAATTTTTTCAGACCGCGAGAACAAAATGAATTTGAATATTGAAGAAATTGAAGGAGAAATATTACTCATAAGCCAGTTTACATTATTTGCAAGCACCAAAAAGGGGAACAGGCCAGGATTTAGTTTGGCTGCAAAGCCTGAAATAGGAGAAAAATTATATAATTACTTTTGTAATCAAGCAAAAGATAAACTGCCAGGTAAAATAAGAACCGGTATATTTGGAGCAACTATGCAAATAAGACTAACGAATGAAGGACCAGTAACTATTATTATGGATTCTAAAAATCGAGAATAGTGAAGAAATATCAAGATATAGTAAATACATGGATAAAGACCTATGGTAAAGGTTATTTTAAAGAAATGACAAATCTTGCACTTTTGATGGAAGAAGTTGGAGAGCTTGCAAGATATATGGCAAGAGTTTATGGAGAACAGTCATTTAAAAATTCTGAAGAAAAAGATAATCCTTCGGAGAAAATAGAAGATGAGTTAACGGACATATTTTTTGTATGCTTTTGTCTTGCAAATCAGATGAATATTGATCTTGATAAAGCATTCCATAATAATATTATAAAAAAAACAGAAAGAGATAGAACAAGACACCTAAATAACAAAAAACTATGAAGAATAAGTATTCTTTAAAGTCTTCTAATGTTCTATATTACTTTGCAACAATTTACTTATGCATTGCTATAATTTGTGGCTTCTTAGGATATTTAATTTGTACGGATTACACCGAAAATAACAATACTCAGATACCTGAAATAGCTTTGAAAAATCCCGGCTTTGTGGCATGGTTTTTACCCAAAGGCAATAGTGAAAAACGAAACATAATCAAAAAATGGATGCATGGTGACAATTCTTTTGTAAAACCAACACTTGCGAAAAAGGGGGATGAAAATACTGTTAGTAGAACATTTGTATTAGGTACAGATAAGTATGGTAGGGATATTTACAGTAGAATTATCATTGGACTCAGATATACCTTATTAATAGGATTTGCCTCCGTTTTTTTGTCCGCTATAATAGGTACGCTTTTGGGAGCCATTTCAGGTTACTTTGGTGGTATTTGTGATTTTGTAATATCTTTTATAATAAGCATATTTTGGTCTCTACCTACAGTCTTACTTGCATTTATAATTTTATTGGTATTTGGTAAAAATTTTTGGTCAATTTTTATTGCAATTGGACTTACTATGTGGGGAGATTTAGCCAGACTAGTAAGAGGACAAGTTATGGCATTTAAGCAAACAAATTTTGTACTTGCAGGAAAAGCCCTTGGATTCACCAACATCAGAATACTTGTCAATCATATTTTTCCAAACATTACTGGTCCGATTTGGATACAACTATCTGCCAATTTTGCTTTGGCAATATTATTAGAGTCTGGGTTATCTTTTTTAGGTCTAGGTCTGCAACCACCAATTCCAACTTTGGGAAATATAATGCAGGAACAATATTCTCTGATTTTTAGTGGAAAGATAATACAAGCATTAATTCCTGCTATTGTTGTAATTTTGTTAATTCTATCTTTTCAATTAGTAACCAATCATTTAAGAGACAAGTTTGACGTTAAAATAGCTGTTAAATAAGGGAATGAACAGAGAGCAAGGCATATTAACCAAAATGCAAAATGAGTTGAGCCTTAAACAACTTCAAATTACCTCTTTGCTTAATATAACCCAGGCTATCAATGAGAATTTACCACAGGAAGATCTTTTTAATATGTATAAAAATTTCTTAACCTGGGAACTAAGTATTGAAAAAATAGCTCTTTTTATCAGAGAAAATAATTCATGGAATTTATGTGTGGAGTTTAATATTAATCCTGATGTAAAAATTGATGAACTCCCTAATTTGTTTTTGCAATTTACCAGACTACACACTATAAAACCTCAAGATGATCCAAGACTTCAAGAATTTGAATTTATCATTCCTGTTTATCATAAAAAGCAGCCAATTGCATATTCACTAATAAGTGGCGTAAAGAGAAGTGAAGATGTGTTCAATAACATTCAGTTTATTACATCAATAACTAATATTATAGCAGTAGCCATAGAAAATAAAATTCTTGTAAGAGGACAAATCGTTCAAGAAAAGGAAATGGAGTTTGCCAATGAGGTGACGCAAATGTTGATACCAGCAAAAATGCCAAGTGGGACACAATATCAATTGGCCAATGTTTACCGACCGCATTATAAAGTAGGAGGAGATTATATTGATTTTATAAAATTTTCCGAAAACAAAATTCTTTTTTGTATCGCAGATGTTTCAGGAAAGGGGATGGCTGCAGCTATGATAATGGCTAATTTTCAAGCTTTGGTACAAAATCTTGGACAGCAATATAGAGATCTTGAGACATTGGTAATAGCATTGAATCAAACCGTTTCTAGGATGACAAAGGGTGAAAAATATCTCACCTTTTTTATCGCCATTGCAGATATCAAACAAAATATGCTTTATTATGTCAATGCCGGTCACATTCCTCCATTGTTGATAAAAGGAAAAGAAACCACGGAGTTAAAAGCCACCACAACAATAATTGGACATTTTGAAAATCTTCCAGAAATTAATGAAGGAATCGTACGATTGGATGAAGATGTAACACTCATAGCTTTTACAGATGGATTGGTCGATATAAAGAACAGGTCTGGCAAAAATTATAATACAGAAATGCTTAAAAGGCATATCTTGGAAAACAAAATGTTAAATGCCGAGCAGACAGCAGGAAGTGTGATGGATGAGGTGTTAAAATTTAGAGAGGATCAGGAGGTTCCTGATGATATAGCAATTTTAGTTTTTAAATTCTATAAGGATGAAAAATAAATGGGTTGCGGTTTTATTAGCAATTATGGCTGGAGGGTTTGGAGTGCACAGATTTTATCTAAGGCAACCAGAATTGGGATTATTATACATAGGTATTTATTTCTGGATGAGCTTTTTCAAGATATTGAATTTTCCTCTATCTACATTAATAGGATGGTATGATGCATACAGGTTACTGATGATGGACCAAAATGAGTTTGATCGTAGATACAATAGTCACAATTTCAGGGACAGATATGGGAATAGAAGGGATCAAACAAAGGAACAAAGTTCTCGTCAAGGAAGATATATTTTGTTAGATGAAGATGAGAATACTACACAAAAAAGCAGAAGAGGATATTTTGATTTATATAAAAGTAAAAAGAAAAGTGAATCTCACAAGCAGAGTGGTATAAAAAAATTTAAAAACTATGACTTGAAGGGCGCTATTGAAGAATTTAAGTTAGCCTTAGACCTTAATTCCAGCGATACATCAACGCATTTTAATATAGCATGTGCCTATTCACTAAGCGAAAAAGCAAAGGAAGCTTTTAAACATTTGGATGAGGCGACTTCTTTGGGGTTTAGTGATTTCGATAAAATTATGACCCATGAATCTTTATCTTTCATCAGAGTTATGCCAGAATTTGAAGCATTTCGAACCAATCAATTCAGACTAAGTCCGGAAATTTTGGAAAGTCTGAACAAAACCGAGCAGGAACAAGTTTTAGAACTAAGTCGAAGTAAAGAGCAGGTTGTGGTTGAAAACAAGGGTGGTTATGGAAGTTACTTTGAGAAAAGAATAAATGATCCTTTTAAATGATCAATAATAATTTAATTTCTAGTCAAATAATTCCGCTAAAACTAGGCGGTGCAAAAAACACAGCACTACAGTATATGCAGGAAAACCAAATTAGTCATATACCTGTCGTCTCGCAGGGAAAATATATTGGACTCATCAATGCAAATTTATTACATGAAAATAAACCCGAACTAGAAATAACAGAAAGAAATATATTTTCAATTGCAGCAGCTAAACCAGAAGATCAATTTATTCGATTATGGTCAATGATGTTGAAAAACGAAATAAGTTGTTTGCCAATTGTAAATTTAGATAATTCGTATATTGGTTGTGTTACAAAGCCAGACTTGATTCGATATTTCTGTCAAAACTTTTCTACGCAGGAACCAGGAAGTGTTCTTGTGTTATCCATAAGAAGACTGGATTATTCATTGGTCCTGTTGTCACAAATTGTGGAAGAGCATAATGGAATAATTTTGAGTAGTTTTATCACAGAACCCTCTGATGAAAATGAAATACTTGTCACCTTGAGAATCAATAAAGAAGATCCACAGGCGATCATAAACCATTTTTACAGACATGAAATTGAAATAAAAAGTGTCTTTTCGGATGGAGTTTATGTAGATCTATTTAAAGATAGGTATGATGAATTTATGCACTTTCTAAATGTATAGGCATTTAATAATTTTTTTATTATTAATTAGCCCCACCATGGTTTATCCTCAAATAAACCAGATTTCAAGTTGTGACACTTTGGTTATAGATACAATTACATTCACAGGTTTAGAAAAAACAAAGACCTGGGTTTTAATATTGGAAACAAGGATTTTGAAAGGTGAGACAATATTATTAAATAATTTAGATCAAAAAGTTAGAGAGATTGAAACGGATTTAATTAGAACAAATTTGTTTTCTACAGTAGATGTGAAATATGTGGTTGAATTAACTGGTCATTGCAATATTAGTTTTCAAATATTTGTTAGAGAAAATTGGTTGGTTTTTCCTGCAATAATTTTTGAATTGGCAGATAGAAATTTTAATGTCTGGTGGAATACATTTGACCATTCTTTGAAAAGAACAAACATCGGTTTAAAACTTTATCACTATAATTTAACAGGACGAAAAGATAAATTAAAAGTATTGTATCACACAGGATATACTGATAAACATGAATTAAGTTATGAATATCCATATGTCAGTAAAAGATATAATATTGGACTTAAAATGGGAGGTTTATATCAAACTTTTCATGAGGTGAATTATGTGACAAGAAAAAACGAAGCAATATTTTATAAAAATGAAAAAGAAATATTGTTGTATAGATCAGAGGCGTATACAGAGTTTTTATGGAGACCCAACAGGCTGTTTACTTATAGGGTTATTTTGGGTTTTAATAAGAATGTAATTCATTCGTCAATCGGATTTTTAAATCCAGACTATTTGTTGTCTGGAAATACAACGCAGGAATTTTTCAAAATTAATTTGGAAGGACAATATTCATCAATAGATAACGTCAGTCGACCCAATGCCGGAATGAGATTATTTTGTGGTTTAATTAAGACAGGGATTGGTTTCAGAAATGAACAAAATTTGTTCACCATCTCAGAAGCAGCATTGGTTGCAAAAAGACTAAATAGGAAGACCAGATCAGTTTTATTTTTGACAGCAGGTCACGGTATCACACGAAAGAAACCTGCGTTTAACTTATATAGATCTTTAGGATATCAAAATCAGATAGAAGGATATGAATACTATGTAATTGATGGTTTGGATTATTTTTATAGTACATATGGAGTGTACCTGGAGTTGATTAGATTTAAAAAAGGAATATTTAAACCTCTGCGTTCAGAACCAAAGATAAAACTTGATGCAATAGTTGATATAAAAGCAAACTTTAATGTCGGGTATATTAGGGATCCATTTTATAGTGAATATAATCCACTTTCTAATAAGTATCTTTACAGTATCACAACAGGAATAGATATTTTATTGAATAACACTTTAAAGATTCAACTAAATTATTCTGTTAATCATTTAAAAGAAATGGGTATTTTTATCCACACAAAATCAGCCTTTTGACAAAAATTTTAATATTCGGACAGAAGATAAAAGTAGAAGATCTTACCCATTTACTTGGTCTATTAGTTCAACTGAATGAAAACAAAACAGCTTTTTGGATATATCAGGAGTATTTAGAGGAATTACCCAAGGAATTACAGGATAGATATAAAGATAGGACCTGGTCTACTTATACGGATATTCTGAATATTAAGCCGGCGTGTTTATTGAGTTTGGGTGGAGATGGAACAATTTTACAGGCAGTGACTCTGGTAAGAGACAGTAAAGTTCCGATCTTAGGTATAAATATGGGAAGGCTAGGATTCTTAGCAAGTATTGAAAAAAAATTAATTCCGGATGCTGTATATCAACTGGTTACTGGAAGTTATGAGATTGAGGAAAGAAGCCTATTAAAGTTAGACAGCAATGAAAACCTTTTTGGAGAAATTCCGATCGCATTGAATGATTTTACCATCCTAAAAAGGGACAATTCTTCAATGATTACTATTCATACCTATATTAATGGTGATTTTCTTAACTCTTATTGGGCGGATGGACTAATTGTAGCATCTCCTACAGGTTCTACAGGGTATTCTCTTTCTTGTGGAGGACCAATAATTTTTCCAGATTCTTCAAGTCTGGTAATTACTCCGGTTGCGCCTCATAACCTTAATGTGAGACCAATTGTGATACCAGACCATTCGGTATTATCCTTTGAGGTTGAAGGCCGATCAGAAAACTTTTTGTGTACACTAGACTCACGTAAAGAAATAATTCATTCCGGACACCAGTTGGCAATTCGAAAATGCGAGTATAATGTTCGCCTAATACAATTGCAGCCAGTTAGTTTTCTAAAAACCATTCATACAAAATTGAACTGGGGCCTTGACCAAAGAAATTAAAATGATAAAAGAGATTAGCAAAATATCCATAGAAGGGGGTATAAAAATTGACCTTGACCAAGGGGTGGATATTTCTATTTCCTTTAAAGAAGGTGTTGAACAGGTGAACTGCTTTTATGCTCCATTTTTTGAAAGCAATCCAGTAAAAATGGGATCATTTGTTGGATCAGTAAAGGAGGGTGGGCCTGTAAATTTTAGCAATGTAAAACTAAATGTTCACGGAAATGGTACGCATACGGAATGTGTAGGACATATCACAAAAGATTTCATTTCTGTCAATGAAATTTTAAAAAAGTATATTTTTAAAAACCACTTATGTTCTGTTTACCCAACAAAACGGGATGATGGGGATTTAGTCATTGAAAGATTTACTCTAGAACAATTATTAGGAGATGTTGTTTCGGAGACATTAACAATCAGGACATTACCAAATACAGAATTTAAAAAAACAAAGCACTATTCAGGAACAAACCCAGTTTACCTCTCTGTAGATGCTATGGAATATATAGTTCAAAAGGGTATAAAACATTTATTCGTTGATTTTCCCTCCGTTGATAGAGAAGAGGATGGTGGAAGTTTATTGTCTCATAGAACTTTTTGGAAAGGGGAAAGAGCAAATTCATGCACCATTACAGAATTGGTCTATATTCCAAATGAATTTCCTGATGGAGAAAATATATTATTTTTACATATGGCTCCTTTATCATTAGATGCGGTGCCATCAAGACCTATATTATATCCAATTACAAATGACTAGTCTACCAAAAGATAAGGTTCCACATTCGCGGATATTTGAAAGATTCAGGAATATTCCTGTAAAGTCATATTATGATCATGTTTCTTTCTTTGCACGTTATTCTAAGGAAATAGATCAATTACCTTTTGAAGAATCTGTGGAAATAAAAATGGTATATCTAAAAGCTTTATTTTTCCTTGAAAGAACAAAGTACTTTCAAAATCTGGCAGACAATCTTGTACAAGAAATATTAAACCAAGAAACTTTTGAAGAAAACCATAAAAGAATTTATTCCGAAATACTTGAATTGAAAGCGCAGCTATTCATTAGCCAAAGAGAAACAGAAAAGGCCATGAATTTGTATTCTGAACTTAACAGGATGAATTCCGAAAATGTGAATATAAGGGAAAAACTTTTTTCATTAATATTGTCGAAGAATCTTTCAAAATTGAAAAAGCCTATCGCATTGGTAATACTTTTATTAATCATTACAATTTCTTTGGCAATTTGTTCTTCTCTTTTTATTAAGCCCATTTATCCCAATTCCTCTTTGATACTTGAATGGATTTATACATCAGCTTTTTTAGTTGCTGTTTTGACATTATTTGGAACCTATATAATTGCTCTTATAAGAAGCAAAGAATCGCTTAAATCAATTAACCAATTAAAAAAAGGGAAAAAAATATTCTCTTATAAAACATATCCGGAGTAGTAGATTGGGAGCTAAATATTCATAAAAGAGGTCAAACTCTAATTTCTCCAGTTTAATTTTTTAAACCTTTCATAAAAGTAGGAGTCAAAAGAGAAAAAAATATGCAAAAACAAATTCAAATTTACTTGGTGCTCTTAGGTGTTTTCCTAGGATCAAAATCATTGGGAGCCTTTCCAGAAAAGAATGTAAGTGTTGTTATGCAGCCTAAATGGGAACTTTTAGGGACTAAAGCAGCAAAATTTAATCTTGACAGAGATGAAATTTTGGTAGGAGGAAATGATGGATTATTCAAGTCTATACAGATTAGGGTAAAAAGATCCGGAATAAATATGCACAGGTGTGTGGTGGTCTATGGTGATGGGACGGAACAGGCTATTGAACTTAAAGAAGAATTTAAGGCAGGGTCTGAAAGTAGGGTAATTGATCTTGAAGGTAATAAAAGGGTCATCAAGAAGATAGTCTTGTGGTATGACACTAAGAATTATCGAAACAAACAGGCAATAGTTGAAGTTTGGGGCAGGCATTAAGCTCTATTTAAAAAGCCGCTTAAAAGGAATTTTAAGCGGCTTTTTACAATTAAAAAAATATTTATTAAGAACGTTCAATCACCCATTTAGCTACGCTAGGCGCAAGTTCCTTTTGAGATTTAGCACCAACGAACACGCCGATATGTCCACCTGGGAAAGCATAAAGTTGCTTGTCATTACTACCAATTTTATCCATTACAGAAATAGTAGATTCGTTTGGAATAATATTATCTTCCGTTGCATATACATTTAAAAACGGAACCGTCATGTTTTTTAAGTCTACAATCTTACCATCCAACTCAAATTGACCATTTACGAGTTTGTTATCTCTGAAAAGATCTTTAATATATTTTCTGTACATTTCTCCACTTAAATCAGGACAGTCATTTTTCCATTTTTCCATTCTTAAAAAATTCATCAACTTTTCCCGATCATCCATCATTTCAAGCACGCCAAAAAACTTTGCAATATCCATACTTGGTTTCAGCATACTGAAGGCATTGTTAAGCATATCAGCACTAATTATTCCCTGGGTATTGACCATAGTGTCTACATCCACATATTTTGTCCATTTAAACAACATATTACAATTAGCGTTCTTAAAATCATAAGGGGCTACGTAAGTTGTTAGTGATTTGAGTTTTTCTGGGAAAATTGACGCATAAATCATACTGAATAACCCACCTTGGCAAATTCCCATTTTATGGATTTTGTCAATTTTATGGGATTTTCTAATAAAATCAATAGCATCGTCCATATATCCGAGAATATAATCCTCCATTGAAAGGAAACGATCTGCCTTACTAGGATAACCCCAATCCATGATATATATGTCAAGCCCCTCATCCAACAATTTCTTCATTAGGCTTCGGTCGGGTTGAAGGTCAAGAACATCATGTCTGTTCATGATGGCAAAAGAAACTAAAACGGGGATTTTACATTTGGCCGGAGTTTCTCTGATATAATGAAACATTTGAACTTTATCACAAGACCAAACTAGCTCTTTAGGTGTTGTAGCTACTTCAACACTTTCTATTGATTTAAGCGTATTGTATCCTTTTTTTAATTTTTCACCAATTTCAATAAACTCTCCAAAAACGGAATTAGTATTTATCATATATTTTGTTTTATGTGGGTGGCAAAAATAAAAAAGCCTGGCTATAAAACCAGGCTTATAAAACTTTAATTCATTTTACTTTTTCTTGGATGACTTGTTTTCAGGTACAATCTTTTCTTGTTCAGTTTTTTCCGCACTGAACATCTTTTCAAGATTTCTGTACATTTTCTTTAGATCATAAATACTCTTATACACTTCATCCATCTCCGTTCTAGTCGCTATTGGCAAATTTACCAAGAACATACTTTCCATTTGATCATCAATGTCCTTTTTAAGTCTCATTTGAAGACTGCTGACTTCAGTCATCAATTTGCTATACTGGTCGCCATTGAATAATTCGGTGAAAACCTCATCCCCTGTAACCAACCAATCCTGATACAATTTCACGAAACTATCAATTGTTTTGCCTTCTTTCAACTGATTTGCAACTTTATCTGAAAGCTTATCCATGACCTTAAGACCATTTTGATATACAAGGTACTGGAGTTCATTATTTTTGATATTGAATTCCACCATCAGGTCGTTAATGTCATTCCAGATTTTGATATTTTTAGTCGGGCCGTTTTCGTTGGTAAGTTTCGTCAAAGGAGAAACTGCTTCATTGATCGCATTTCTCCAATTGTGATACATATCCCAAGCATTAGAATAAGGATTCTGGTTCATTCCAGGAATTTGCTGCATCTGGTTTTTCATGGAGGAATAACCACTAAATCCAGATTCAGCCATATTTTTCATATACTGAACAAATTGTGTATTCATTTGCTCCATCATCTTTTGACCTTCTTCCGGCATAAATTTGAAGAAACTGTCCACAAAAGATTTGTATTTTTCTGGATTCAAAGAATTCATAAAAGACTCAGCAGTAAACGTTTTGTCTTGGATTGATTTAAACATTGGCATCCATAGTTCAAAGAACTTATTCAGACTTTCCGTCATATTGTTCATACCCTTGAACGTATCGGCAGCAGTTAAATTTGAAAATTGCTTTACCCAATCGTTATATGAATGATTCATCATTTCAAGATACTGTTTTGTAAACTGACTCCAAGAATTGATGTTTTCATTCATGTTGTTTTGTATTGAATTCATATTCATGAATGGGTTATTAGGCATCATAGAGAAGAAAGGGTTTCCATTAAACATGGAAGCGAAAGGATTAGCATTCTGCCCCATTAGTTTTTGCCAGTTTGCCATCCAATCTTTTGGATCAGAATTAAAAGCAGCACTATTTGGCTGGTTAAAAGTAGTTTTAGCCCATGTCATTTGATTTTCAAGCCATTGCTTAAAAAAATTCTGAGCCATTTCTGCGTTGTCATTCATTTGTTTGTTAGTTTTTTCGAAGGTTTCGGAGGCTTTTCTGGCCAATTCTTTTTGTGAAGAGACCGATTGCTGGAACAATTTATGAGATTTATCGATTGTCTCGTTTACCAAAGGTAGATCTTTTGTAAGCTTTTTAGAATTTTCTACAATTTGATCTACGGCTTTTGCGTGAGTGTCAATTACATTGTCAATAAGGTCTGAAGATCTGTTGGACTTTTCCATGATTTAATTATTTGTATAAAAAAAATATCTCTAATATTGCAACGCAAAATTAAGTCAAAAGGTGCCAAACCGCGTGTCAATAAAATATTAATTAAAGTTAAGATGTTACAAATAGGAGATCAATTCAAGCATAATTTTAAATACACACAGTCTGATGTGGATACTTTTGCAAAGGTTTCTGGAGATATGAATCCACTTCATATAGACCCTATTGCCGGAGCAAATAGTGTTTTTGGCAGAAATATTATTCATGGATTTCTTGGAGGAGCTGTGTTTACAAAGATTTTTGGTGTTTTATGGATGGCGGACGGTCATATATATATGAAGCAAACCATGCAATGGTTAAAGCCCATGTTTGTTGATCAGGAATATGTTGCCATTATTACTGTTAAAGAAATATTTCCTGAAAAGCATAGGGTTTTATATGATTGTTCCATTTTTGACCTCACCTCCAACGATCAAACATTTGTTGGGGAAGCTCTGTTGATGAATAAAAAACAGTACGTTTGGTAAGAATGAATTCAAACCAATAGAAGGATCAGTGTTTTTATTGTTTACTGTCTAAAAGTAACCAATAAAATATCTGAAAATTATTAATCCAGCGCATTTTATTTGTTTTACCTAGTTCATCTTTAATGCCCAATTAATAACACAAAAAGGCATTGATCTATATTAAATATATTTGGATTAATCTAAATGTAATGTCGATTAATTAAAACAGAAGATTCAGTTTTTATGGAAGACTAAAATTGTAATCATAAAGTCCATTAAATTTCCATTCGTTTTGGTACAAAAAACTTTGATGAATAAATCAAACCAGTTAAAGGATTTTGAACTAGCGACAGAAAGAGACATGGATTTGTTTTCAAGGTTTTTCACCATTCCTAAATGGACAAGGAATCATCTATTAAAAATATTTATTTCCTTGTAAGAAAAACCCCAAAACTTGGTAAAGAAAAAATAACACAGATATAAAAAATTAAATATCAATTTTTGCATAGTGGGCATGTTCTTCAATAAACTGTCTTCTGGGAGGTACGTCATCACCCATAAGCATCGTGAACCGATCCCCAGCTAAAGTTGCATTTTCAATATTAACTTTTGAAAGAATTCTTCTGGCAGGATCCATGGTAGTTTCCCATAATTGTTCAGCATTCATTTCACCCAAACCTTTATAGCGCTGAATCTGAACACTATCCTCTTTTCCTTTACCTAGTTCAAGAGAGATTTCTTTTCTTTCCTTTTCATTCCAAGCATATTTGGCTTCCTTTCCCTTTTTAACTAAGTAAAGAGGTGGTCTTGCTATAAAAAGGTGCCCATTTTCAATGATTTCATTCATATACCGATAAAAGAAAGTAAGGATAAGGGTTGTAATGTGCGAACCATCAACATCAGCGTCGCACATGATTACTATTTTGTGGTATCTTAATTTGCTGGTATTTAATACGATATCGCCTTCTTCATTTTCCTGTCGAAACACTCCAAGGGCGGTAAACATATTCTTGATTTCTTCATTTTCATAAATTTTATGTTCCATTGCCTTTTCGACATTGAGAATTTTACCCCTTAAAGGTAAAATTGCCTGAAAATGTCGATTTCTACCTTGTTTTGCTGTTCCACCTGCGGAATCTCCCTCGACTAGAAATAATTCACATTCTGATGGAACCCTGGAGGAGCAATCAGCCAACTTGCCTGGTAGCCCGCCACCACTCAGTACATTTTTTCGCTGGACCATTTCCCTAGCTTTTCTGGCAGCTTCCCTTGCAGTGGCAGCCAAAATAACTTTATCAATTATTTTACGAGCCTCTTTCGGGTTTTCTTCTAAAAAAGTAATTAAGGCATCTCCAACCACTCTTGATACGACACCAACAACCTCAGAGTTACCCAATTCTCCTTTTGTTTGACCCTTAAATTGAGGTTCAGGAACTTTTACAGAAACAATTCCCGTCAAACCTTCCCGAAAATCCTCGCCACTAATTTCAACTTTTAGTTTAGAAAACATGCCATTATCGTCACCATATTGCTTGAATACCCTGGCTAAAGCTCTTCTAAAACCACTTACATGTGTTCCTCCTTCCCTGGTGTTGATGTTATTTACATAGGAAAATACATTTTCTTGATATCCAGTATTGTATTGGAGGGCGACTTCAACTTCAATGTTTTCTTCTTTCCCTTTTACAAAAATAGGTTCTTCACAAAGAGGGGTTCTTGTTCTATCCAAATACAGCGCAAATTCTTTTAATCCCCCTTCAGAAAAAAATAATTCATTTTTAGGTAATTCCTCTCTTTCATCTTGCAGATAGATATACAACCCACTATTTAAAAAAGAAAGTTCTCTTAAGCGATGCGCTAAAGTATCATAATCGTAGACCAAACTCTCGAAAATTTCCGAATCAGGTTTAAAGGTTACTTTTGTGCCCCGATCAGAACTTTCTCCTATAACTTGAACATCAGCCAAAGGTTTTCCTCTTTCATATTCCTGCATATATACTTTTCCATCTCTTCTGACTTCAACCCGAACATGAGAAGAAAGAGCATTTACACAAGAGACCCCAACTCCGTGAAGTCCTCCCGAAACCTTATAAGAATCTTTGTCAAATTTACCACCAGCATGAAGAACAGTCATAACCACTTCCAAAGCTGATTTTTGCAGCTTTTCATGCATATCAACAGGAATTCCTCTTCCATTATCGCTAACGGTAATTGAATTATCCTTTTCAATTGTTACTTGAATGTGTGTACAGTGTCCAGCCAAATGTTCGTCAATAGAATTATCTATGACCTCCCAAACAAGGTGATGTAAACCCTTGGAATCCGTACTTCCAATATACATTCCAGGTCGTTTTCTCACCGCTTCCAATCCTTCTAAAGCCTGAATGCTACTAGCACTGTATTCTCCTCCTTTCTGAGACATATATATATTTTTATTAACGTGCAAAGGTAATGAAAATAAGGCAATTCTACTAAATATGTTCTACCCAATAATAGTGGAAAAAACATACAAAAAGTAGAAAAAACGCTCATCAGCTTTTCTTACAAAAGGCAAGAAAGTAAAAAATAATACATTATAGGAGTTAGAATTTTTTTACTACACATCAAGTATAGAAATCCAATCATTATTGTATTTAAAACTATACTTTGATGTTCAAAATTTACCCATACAAAATATGTGATATTGCCGAGGACTCATTTTCGTTTTAGAATCATTTAAAAATCCATTTTGGTACAATATAAATTAGATAGATTTTTGAGTTGCAATATATGTCAACAAAATATCTATAATTCAATGGTTGTGTGAAATTAAAAACCGTACGCAAATCAAATTCATTATTGTTTAAATATAATAAATTGAAAATCTATCAAATTAGAGGAATCAGATTTATTTTTTAACCATTTAATTTCAAGGAGGTAAATTTATAACTTTGATTTAATATGAAATAGAATGAGTTGTAAATATGATTTATATAGTCAAAAGATCGGAAAATCTCAATATCTCAAACTTTGAATGTAGATAAATTTCATTAGGGTTTTAATATACAAATTATAATACATATGTGGCAGCCACTAATTTTAAAATTTGAAGAATCGATTGAAAATATTATACAATGTAAATCTTCAATACAAAATACTTTATTAGAATAAGTTTTACCTGACTTGTTTATTTATTAGTTTGGGTTTAATAATTAATTTTAGATGGACAGATTTTGGGTAAAAAAATATTTGTAGATCAGTTTTAACCAATCTTATATAAACTATAGAAATAAAACTTAATTTTCAAAAATACACTTAATGTTTTTTAAAATGTAAAACAGTACATTAAATGTAAACAAGCGAAAAAATAAATTTCATTAGCCATTAAAAGAAAAGATGGCTTTTGTAGATTTGCATTTAGAATGGAGTATATAAGTACAGAACAGGATTTAAATTCAATTGTACCCTCACTTTTAAAGCAACTTCAAACAAAAAGAATCTGGTTGTTATCTGGGCAAATGGGGTCAGGAAAAACAACTTTGGTGAAACGAATGGGTATATTTTTAGGTCTAAAAGATGAAGTTACAAGTCCCAGTTATTCTATCATTAATGAATATACAAGTAATGAAAATTTAGTTTCAGGCAAGAGAGTTTACCATATTGACCTTTATAGACTAGGTCATATCAAAGATGCACTTGAAATAGGTATTGAGGAAATTTTGGAAGGGACGGATCTCGTAATTATTGAATGGGCAGATATAATTTATCCACTATTGGTGAAGAACTCATTTCAAGAAATACATATAGAACTCTTGGATAATCAAACCAGAAGATATATCTTGAAGCCGAATAAATGAGCAAACAAGTATTTTTTACGGTAGAGAAAAACTTTTATCAGACAAAAGTTGAGATGAAAGATTTTGCCAAAGCAAATCGGGTACTTAAAATAGGAATTCCAAAGGAAACTTTTCCACATGAAAACAGAGTTGCATTAGTTCCACATTCAGTGCATAATCTGGTAGCCAGGGGCCATCATATTTTAGTGGAATCCGGTGCTGGAGAGCGTTCTAATTTTTCAGATCATAATTATTCGGAAGCCGGAGCAGAAATATGTTACAGCTCAAAGGAGGTGTTTCAAGCGGATATTGTATTGAAAGTCGCTCCGCCTAATGTGGAAGAGTTGCAATTTTTTCGTCCTAACCAAATCCTAATTTCACCACTTTATCTTCCTGTCGCAAATACTGAATACATACAGGCATTAAGACAAAAGAGGGTTACAGCGTTAGCCATGGAATATCTCCAGGCAGAAGATGGTAGCTTTCCATTAGTTAGGGTTATGAGCGAGATCGCGGGATTAGCTGTTATTCATACAGCAGCAGAGCTTTTAACCAATACACACAAAGGAAGAGGAGTACTTTTAGGAGGTATTTCAGGAGTTCCACCTGCAAAGGTCTTAATTCTGGGGGCCGGTGTTGTTGCTGAATATGCTACTCGGGCAGCGTTAGCTCTGGGAGCGTCCGTTCGTATATTTGATGATGAAATTCATAAATTGACAAGAATTCAAAGCAGGATAGGAGCCCCACTTTATACATCATCACTTAATCCAGTGTCGCTATTACAACAACTTGTTTCTGCTGAAGTAGTTATTGGAGCAATTCATTCAAAAACCGGCAGAACACCAATTGTTGTCACAGAAGATATGGTTATGCAAATGAAGCCAGGTTCTGTAATTATCGATGTATCTGTAGATCAAGGCGGTTGTTTTGAAACCAGTGAAATAACGACACATGAATCTCCTACAAGAGTAGTTCATGGGGTGATACATTATGGAGTTCCAAACATTGCTTCCAAAGTATCCAGAACCGCATCAACCGCAATTAGCAATATAATTACACCAATTTTACAAAAGGCAGGAGAAACAGGAAGTATTGAAGAAATTTTATACCAAAACCGAGGGTTAAGGAATGGCATTTATACTTATAAGGGATGTTTGACTAATGAATATTTAAGCAGGCATTTAAACTTAAAATATACAAATTTGGATTTGCTATTAACCTCAACCTTATAAGTTAAAAGAAAAAGATTTAACTTTCTTCTATATCGTCATTTTGGCTTAGTGCACCGCTTGTATAAAAATTGCACCATACACATTCTGGTTTTTGACATCCAGGAAAAAATTGTTTATTTTGGATTTTTGCGTATGTGTCAACTATTAGATTTCCAACTAATAATTTATCTTCAGTGCTAGGAAAAATTTCAGAAAATAGATATTTGCCATAATTGTCAGGATTTACATAATAAATTAACCCGGAACTCATTTTGCCGTTAAATTGAGACTCGGTGTCCATTAATATTGAATAGAAAATCAATTGTCGCCAATATGTTCCACCGAATGGATTTTTCTCAGATGGTCTTTTGATATGATCTCGTATACTATTGGCGTTACCAGTCTTGTAATCTACGACCTTAATATTTGTTGGATAATGATCAACCCTATCTATATTACCTATTATTGGGACATTTCTGTAGGTTCGGTTTCTAAAATCATATTCTGGTTCCATTTTAGTAATATCCAGCCAATTGTTATAATGTTGATTAATAAATCCTGTCAATGACTTTTTACCTTCTTCCAGATAATTTTGAAATTCACGGGAAGTAAAATGTGAACGATGAGCCAGCATTGCTTTATTAAAATGATTTAATAGAAGATCTATATCAGGCCCATTCGGATCTAAAGTACGGTTTTTAAAAAAGTTTTCAAGGGCTTTATGAATCGCATTTCCAAAACCCATTGGTGCAGATCGAGCACCAGGTATGCGTAAAACTTTTTCATAGTAAAATTTAAGAGGACATTCCAAATATGTATTTAGTGCAGTTGACGCTAACTCAAAACGGTCTAGAAATATTTTATAATAGTTTTCATCAATTTGTACAAATGGTTTATTGAAATAGGTTATTCTCTGCTCGATTCCGCTAATAAAGTCAGATGTTTCAATGGATTTATTGATTTTTTCTATTTCTTTAAATTCTAATAGTTCTGCAATGTAAAGACAAGGTTCTAGAGATTTTCCTGAAAGAGAATGTACAGGATATGAAATTTGAATAAAATTTTTAGCTCGGGTAATTCCTACATAAAAAAGTCTTCTTTCATCTTCATGCTCTAATTTATTTAACCTTCGAAAAGGTTCGACCAATTTAAAACCAGATTCGTTTTTAGCTCGCCAATTATTTTTGGTGTTATTTACCATAAATACATATTGAAATTCCAAGCCTTTTGATTTATGGAGAGTACTTAAATAGACACCATCTTCAGCTCCAGTAAAGAGAGTTACAGGGATGGACAATTGGTGGTGTACAATTCTATCAATTAGTTTGAGAAATTTGTCTAGATCAATTTCGGGATTTTTAACAGATTGATCTTTTAGAAAATCAAAAAAGCCATTTACAATTTGAAGTTGGGTGTCTCTTTCTGGGGATTCGAGGATATAGGGTAAAATCTTGAGAGAGTAGAGAATTTTTTCAACAAGCACTTGTAATGTAAGTGAATTTATTTCCTTTATAATACTTTCTAAAGCGTTTGAGAATTCGAGGATTTTTTCTGGGTAAGAAATGCCACAAGTCGTTAAGCGATCAGAATCAGATAATAAAAGTCTTAAAGAAGATATATTTAAATATTCGTTTGAGGAATGATTAATTTCCAAATTTTTATCTAATTGATTTAGATGCCATGAAATTCTGGCAATATCAAGGGAAGAAGATGAAACGAAGGGTTGGTGAAGAATTTTATAGAGCAGATGATCTGAAGAAAATGGATTTATTGTTTCTTGATGAAGATACTTCATAATTTCCAACAATGTTATAATTATTGGTTCTTGAATTGCATTAATATCAAAGCTTGCCTTAAATGGAATTCCTTTTTTCTGAAGAATTAAACTGTAATTTGAGATTTCCTTATTTTTCCTTACAAGTACTGCAATTTCTTTATAATTTACTTTTTTAGAAAAAGTTAAGTTTTCAATTTGGTTTATCACATCTATAAATTCTGAATAATTATCAGAATACTCAACGATTTTTGGAAGAGTAGCAACATTTTTATTTTCACCTGAGGAAAGAAGGTCTTTGCTGAGATTTGGAATTTCATTAATTAAGCGATCTAAATTGGATTTAATTGAATGACCAGCCAAATCAAGGATGAATTGCGATGACCGATAATTGTTAGTAAGAAGAATAACTTCAGGGTTGTACTTATTTTTAAATGAAAGCATATTTTCCAGATTCGCTCCCTGGAAACGATAAATAGCCTGGTCGTCATCACCTACTACAAATATATTGGGTTGCTCCCAATAGGAGCATAACAGGTTTAAAAGCTCATTTTGGGATCCGTTTGTATCCTGATACTCATCTACCAGAATGTATTGATATTTTTCCTGATAGATGCCAAGAAATTCATCATCAGTTGAAAACTTACCAATAACCCACAGTATCAGATCATCATAATCATAAAGATTCTTATTATTTAAAGCTTTTTGATACTTTTCAAAGAGCTTAATGGCATCAATTGTTTTTAATAAACTGACTTTTTCTTTTTCCAGAGCTTCGACTTTAATATCTCCTTTTTGATTATTACCGGATTTTCTTTTATACGTAAATTCAGGGTCATTTTTCAAATCCGCAATTCTTTGTTGGATATTTATAATCATTTCATCGGGAGACCAATGTTCTCTCTTTATGTCAGAAAATAGTTTTTTAAGATTTTTTATGGTCTGTGCAAAATTTTCCTTGTATGAAAACAACCTGTTATCAGGTGGAAGAGAAGATAACAATTCTTCTAAACATTCTATAATGTCCAGATCATCTGCAACACTATGGTCTCCATATAAATGAAAAGATTCTGGATTATCACTTATGATTCTATGACAAAAGGCATGGAAGGTAAATATTCCAACCTCGTAGGAGAGTGGTCCAATTAACGAAGTCAGTCTTTTACGCATAGCAGTGACTCCCGAATCTGTATAAGTAAGACAAAGGATGTTCTTCGCTTCTACCAAGTTTCTTAATAAAATTGTTCCAATCCTGTAAGAAAGTATTTGTGTTTTTCCAGTACCTGGACCAGCGATTACCATTACGGGTCCTTCTGTAGTTTCAACTGCAATTTTTTGAGCCTCATTGAGCTTATTATACCCTTCGTCAAAGTTGGCCGTCACATAGACTTTTTCCATTGGTAGATGCACATCATAGGTTAATTAATAATTGAAGACTATTCACGTTCTCTTTGGTAAATGTAATCTTTAACCAACGTTTTTAGTTTTTCACCTGTATCAAACAGCAGTGTTTCATTTGAAGGAAAAGGCATAACATGTGATTTGATTTTTCTTCTCGCCTCTTCACTTAAATGGTCTCTATCCCCTTTAATGAGTTTAGCAAATTTATTTTCAAAAACCACCTCAACAGAAAGAGGTCTAGAAAATTCCACATTTTTACTAAGTTGATGTATCCATTCTAATCTACCAGTCAACAAGGAAGATTTATATTGGACAACCTCTTCCAAAGTGGAAGTATATTTATTTCTAATCTTAAATTTTTTTTCTTTTCCGACAGAGTCCAAAACAGGTCTACCTTTACTGTCAGTAACCACGTCTTCAATTTCCTCTTCAAAGACATCTTCATAGATTCTACTTTTTTCTTTTTCAGGACTAAATTGCAGATTGGTTAGATTTAGTATTATATGGTAATCATATTCTGTTAAAGGGTTTTCCTTCATATCGAAATGTTTCCAGTTTTTATTAAGGTCATCTACGGCAATGCTGAGTAAATCTCGCTCCATTTGTACAGGCATTACATTCAATGTATTGTTGATTATTTTAACCAAGAAATGTTTTGTGCCTAGCTCAATAGCAAGCTTTTTAAGTTGGCTTACATCTTTATAATTACTGTATAATTGGGATATTTTATTTAAAAGTGAATATGCTTCAATGGCTGCTTGTTTATCTTTATTCAACTTGCTTTCTTCCAATAATTTTTGAGAAGATTTGTAATAATATTCAGCAGAATTTGCTTTAGACTCTTTCTTTCTTTCTGAGGTGTTGATGAATTTAAATCCAGCTTTGTAACCGTCTTCTGAAATTAGAGGTAGAAGGCCTTCAACGAGTCTTTGCCGATTTTCAATTCTTGTATGAATTGCATAGATTTTTTCCCATTTATTTTCGTCATCATCCATTAAATACTCAGCTTCGGCAGCTAAATCTCTTTCCTGGGCTTTCTTAAAAGCAAACTCCAAATTCACCACATTTTCTCTGCTTTTCTTTTTTTTACCAGTAAGCTTAGATGTAAGTCGGCTAATGGCATCATCGTAATTGCCACTTTCGATGATTTTATTAATATTGGTGCAAGAAGAAAGAAAAAAAATAAGTGAAAAGAAGTAAATTAAATTTTTCATATAAGATGTTATGTTAAATCCATTTTATGCATTAGAATTTATATTTCAGGTTAAAATACCTTCAAATACCTTTTATACCGCTTTCCTTCCTACCCGATAAATGCGGGCTGGATTCAAGCACTTAATGAGCTTTGGTTCATTAGTTTGAAGGTAATAAAAGATTGTCCATTCATGGAAGCATTTGTCTTTATTGGTCTTTTGCCTTTCATCACGAAACCCAATGCATATAAGGGGTAAATTATTTAATACCGTGAAAATAACACGTAAAAGGAATTTATTTCTATTAATCCATGAGATTAAGCAAAGGTGGTAATTGAATACCTATAATTAAATAGAAAGGGCGTCCATTTTTGATTGAATTAAATTAAAGTACTAAAAAGGAGTACCCGGAACAGGACTTGAACCTGCAAGCCTTACGGCATACGCCCCTCAAACGTACGTGTCTACCAATTCCACCACCCGGGTATGAAGGGGCCCCAAAGATACAAAGGTAGAGGATAACTAACAAGGATTTTCCAGATGCCTACATAGTGTATTGACAAGCAAGCCTTTTGACATAGAAGCATTAATATTATATAAACAATTATATATCAACCAAATATGAATTTAATTTTAATTTTTTCCTCCAATTTCGATACACATCAAATTATTATATATAAAAAAAATTTAAATATTTTAGATCAAATATTTGATTTTCTAAAATATGTATTATAATTTTACAGCAAATCCCGGAGGCAGTGTCTCTAAACGTTATTGACACCTCTCAGTTTTATCTTCTAAGTTATAGATGACAAGTTAATTTTTGGTTTTGCCCAAAAGTAAATTGACAATGGAATTCATTATGCTTTTGCATTTTAGATAAAGATCGTAGTTTTCTTATTTTGAGACCTTAGTCGAAAGAGCCTGAATTTGCGCCGTGCAAATTTGGGCTTTTTTATTTGAAAAGACCAGAGGACCTTGGCTTCAAGGCTGAAGCGGCTAAAGAAATTTAGCAAAGGAGTAAAATCTAATAAGTAAACAAAGTTTATTTATTTTGAAGCAATTCCTCCCAATATTCAGCCGCGCGGCGAGTGTGGGGAATACAAATTGATCCACCGACCATATTTGCAATAGCAAAGACCTCGTATATTTCTTCTGTGGTGGCCTCAAGTTCGTGACATTTACCCAGGTGATATTTAATGCAATCATCACATCTTAAAACCATCGAAGCAACCAAACCTAAAAACTCTTTTGTTTTAACTGGTAGAGAACCCTCCTGATACATTTGATGATCTAAAGAAAAAAACCTTTTAAGAGGTAAGTTATCTTGGGCAAGAATTACCTCATTCATTTTACTTCTATAATCATTAAATTCTGATTGAAGAGACATATGGTGAATTTTTAATTTATTGACCAATTCCAAAATCTCTTAAAGCCTCATTTAGAGAGACTTTTTTATCCGTTGTTTCTTTTCTTTTCCCAATTATTAATGCACATGGTATTTGAAAAGATCCGGCGGGGTATTCTTTATTATAAGATCCTGGAATCACAACAGAGCGTGCCGGAACTCTTCCCTTATAATGAATTGGTTCTTGACCTGAAACGTCAATTATATGAGTTGAAGAAGTAATGACAACATTTGCTCCCAGAACTGCCTCTTTCTCTATTATTGCCCCTTCTACAATTATACACCTTGAGCCTATAAAACAATCATCTTCAATAATATTGGGTTGTGCTTGAGGAGGTTCTAATACACCCCCAACCCCCACACCACCGGCGATGTGCACATTTTTACCAATTTGTGCACAAGAGCCTATGGTAGCCCAAGTATCAATCATAGAACCCGACCCAACATAAGCTCCAATATTTATATAAGAGGGCATTAAAATTGCACCTCGTTCTATATGACTTCCATATCGAGCGATAGCATGAGGGACCGCTCTCACGCCGAGTTCTTCGAAATTGGTTTTAGTTGGAATTTTATCATAAAATTTCAAATCTCCTGCATTAATTACTCTATTTTCAGAGATCGGGAAATAAAGTAATATTGCCTTTTTGATCCATTCATTAACTTTCCAAATTCCAGGGGAAAGTTGCTCGGCGACTCTTATAGAACCAATATCCAGTAGACGGATAACTTCCTGTATAGCCGATTTATTTGGAGATTCTTTCAACAGATCCCGGTTGTCCCAGGTTTTGAGGATGATTTCTTCTAATTGGTTCATATTAAAAAGTATAAGAAAGTGCCAACAAGATAGAGATAAAACCAATTATAAAGCCAAAATAGACTTCTTCCAAATTATGCACGCCAAGCAAAATTCTGGAACTTCCCACCCACCCACTTAAGAAAATTAAAATGCCAATAAGATGATTTAAGTGAAATTCAGATGTATTTAGGTTAGAAAATCTAAAATAATAAACACCATCCTGACAAAAATATAATCTGAGGGATAACCAAAAACAAAGCATGCTTCCGAAGGCAAGCATGTGTAAACTCAATTTCATCCAATTGTTAATCACGAAAGCCAAGACGATTGAAATGATACTTCCCAAAATGAAGGCAATGAATACTTTTGGGATATTATCATCTTTTTTCAAGTTGACGTACATCCATAAGTAAAAAATAAGACAAATAATCAAGGGTATAATCCTATCGTATTTATCGGTCATTTCAAAAGATTTGATCAAACCAACAAACTTTAATAAGGCAACAGCAACTAATGGAATAACGCAAGTATAAATTAAGACAAGTATTATCAATAAACCTGAGTCACTAAAATGATTGATACCAAACCAATGGGGTTTAAGACATACTAATAAAAAGAAAGTATAGATAAAACTAAAAAGAGGATGAAAAATATAGGCACTTAATATAGATAAAAGTCTCAAAGCAAATTTTTACAAAAATAGCAGAACTATTGATTATAAAGTATCAAATTCAGAAAGTTTAATTAATTCAAACGTCATCCATCCATAAGCTGAGTTCAGGATATTTTTTAGATTCAAAAAACTTTTCTATTATATATTTTAATAAAGCTTTCAACAAGGATCTAACTAAATTATTGATCTAAATTGTCTGCAGCTAAACTTTTACAAATGACAAAAATAAACTGCTAATCATTAAGGAAAAAATTGATTTGATTTTAACCAATAGCCAGTTGAGTATTATATTGCATATTCCCCATTATTAGAAAAACCAGCTACTAATCTATTCAGACATGCAATTAAGAGATCGTAAATTGTATCTCATCTTGAATATTAAAAAAGGAAGGCATGTAGGAAATCATATTCCCAAAATTAAGAACTTATAGAATTAGGTTCAAATCCAGATTAAATTGAGCAACAAATCCTATAATACACGATCTTTATTAATAACTTCGCATTTGCAATGAGACATTGCATTTTAGCGTTGTATTCTTTTAGTCTTTTTTTGTTTATGAGAAATTATATTTTTATTGTACTTAGCTTTTGTCTTTGTTTGATCCACGCACAGGAGAAGACTTATCTTGATTATGATAAAAAGTCATATGAGATAAGCGCCATCCATGTTAAAGGAAATCAATATAGCGATGCTAACGCAATCATTGGAATTTCAGGGTTAAGGGTGGGGCAAAAAGTTTCTGTACCAGGTCCGGAAATACCCCAAGCAATAAAATCAATTTATAGACAGAGGTTATTCTCAGCTGTTGATATACAATTTTCTAAAATAATGGGGGATGTAGTAATCCTCGAAATTCAGGTTTCAGAAAAGCCAAGATATTCGAAGCACTCCTTTAAGGGCGTAAAAAAAGGAGCTCATGAGGAGTTGAACGAATTGGTAAACAGCCAGTTATTGAAAAACAGTATCATTACAGAAGATGTAAAGGAAAACATCATTTATCGGATAAAAGATCATTATCTACAAAAAGGATTTCTAGACTGTAGGGTTAAAATTTTTGAATTTAAGGAAGAAAAGAAGGAAAATTCTGCAAGGCTAGTGATTGATATAGATAAGGGGCGAAGGGTGAAAATTTTCAACATTACTTTCTCAGGAAATGAGCATATAAAATCCTCCAAGCTTAGAAAGCAATTAAAAGAAACGAAGCGTTTATGGCAAGTTTTTTCAAAATCGAAATATATTGAAGATGATTTTGCAGAGGATAAATTGAAACTAATAGCTTATTACAACTCAAAAGGCTTCCGAGATGCAGAAATTACCAATGACTCGATTTGGAGAACGAAGAGAGGAAATCTTAAAATTCAAATTCAAATTGAGGAAGGGAAAAAGTATTATTTCAGAAACATTACTGTTAAGGGGAATAGTTTATACCCGGAAGATCAAATAAAAAATGTCCTTTCAATCCAAAAAGGAGATGTTTATGATCAGGACCTTTTAGCAAAAAGGTTAAGTTTTAGCCAAGATGGAAGAGATGTGAGTAGTTTGTACATGGATGAAGGATATTTATTTTTCAAGGCTGAACCCATTGAGATGAATATTTACGAGGATTCAGTGGATATTGAAGTCAGAATAATTGAAGGGCCACAGGCTACCATTGACAGGGTTACCATAAAGGGCAATGATCGAACAAATGAACATGTAGTTCGCCGAGAGATAAGGACAAGGCCAGGTCAAAAATTCAGTAGATCAGATATTATCAGGTCCCAAAGGGCTATTATGGCACTTGGGTTTTTCAACCCAGAAACCATGGGAATCAATACACCTGTCAATCCTAGGAGAGGAACCGTGGACATTGAATATTCTGTTGAAGAAAGGCCATCTGACCAATTAGAGTTATCTGCAGGCTGGAGTGCATTTGGGTTAATTGGCACACTTGGGGTGGTTTTTAATAATTTTTCCACCAGAAATATTTTTAAAAAGTCGGCATGGAGCCCATTGCCTCAGGGAGATGGACAAAAGCTCTCATTGAGGGCACAAAGCAATGGTAAATTTTTTCAATCTTATAATTTTTCATTCACCGAGCCATGGCTGGGAGGGAAAAAACCGAATTCTTTTACTTTAGGCGGGGTATTTACACAGGTTGACAATACTTCGGTTGGGCAAGGAAAATTTACTAATCTTAGGTTTTCGGCAGCTTTGGGATCACAACTGAGGTGGCCTGATGATAATTTTATCCGAACCAGTGCCATAAATCTAGAGAGAATATCATTGGTAGATAATCCATTATTTATCGTGGATGGTGTTGCGATCAGAGATGGAAATTTTTATAATTTCTCCTTTAAGCACACGATCGCAAGAAGTACAGTTTCAGAACCGCTATTTCCTCGTTCGGGATCCAGATTAAGCTTATCTGCCCAATTGACACTTCCCTATTCATTGTTTAAGAAAGATTTTAATCCAGCAGATTCCCCGACAGAAAAGTACAAATGGGTAGAATACCATAAATGGAGATTTGATGGGGAGTGGTATTTTAATCTTGTCAGCAAATTGGTTTTCTCCTTTAATGCCAAAATGGGCATGTTAGGGTATTATAATAAGAAACTTGGTGCACCGCCTTTTGAAAGGGTTTCACTGGGTGGAAATGGCTTGAATAACCAAAATTTTGCCATTTTAGGAAGGGATATAATTGCAATGAGAGGCTATGAACCCGAAGATATTGCCGCAAGAAATACGGATGAATATTATAATACGGTAGATAGGGGCTTCGCTACAATTTTCAACAAGTTTACGGCTGAATTGAGATACCCACTTTCTTTAAATCCTAGTGCAACTATTTATGCCACAACATTTTATCAAGCAGGAAATGCGTGGTATTCTTTCAAAGAATACAATCCTTTTGATTTAAGAAGATCAGCTGGAGTTGGGGTAAGGGTATTTTTACCAATGTTTGGATTGCTTGGATTTGATTATGGATTCGGCTTTGACAAACCATGGTTAGTTGAACAGAACGCATCCCTTAAGAGTTATGCCAGATTTAACCTAATCCTGGGATTTGAACCAGATTAATGAGCAATTAAGATATTGTGTGGTTAAATCAAGGATCAATTGCAGACCAAAATCTTATATAATTATAATTTTTGCTGGTCGAGTAACAAACAGGGTTTAAACAGTTTCTTCTATTTTTATTGAAATTGTCTTTTTGAGGCAACAAATATTACTTTCAGGCAGTCAAGTCTCAAGGATGGACAATAAACTTCTGGTATATAAATGTCTGAATGGGGATCAAAAGGCTTGCAAGAACCTATACGACAATTATGCACCCGTCATGATGGCGGTATGTCAGAGGTACTGTAAAAGTCAAGTTCAAGCAGAAGATTGCTTACAAGATGGATTTATCAAAGTTTTTATTCATTTGGAAAGTTGGAATGCAAGCGGAGACCTTGGCGCATGGATTCGAAGAATTATGGTAAACACCTGCCTTTCCAGTCTGAAGAATGCAAAGACCGAGTGGTTGAGTTTTGAGGATGAGATCGTGACTAACGTTTCAGTTGAATGTGATGCAGTTTCGAGAATGAGCTATCAGGAACTCGAGCAACTACTTTTAAAAATGCCTATTGGATATAGGACCGTTTTTAATCTACATATTATTGAAGGATATGGATATGATGAAATAGCGTCGATGCTGCAAATAACGGAATCGACATGTAGATCCCAATTACATAAATCGAAGAATTATTTAGCAAAAAAAATATCTGAAATACAAGCTGAAATAAAATATGCAATATGACAAACAATTGGTTAGATATTATAAAAGAAAAATTTTATTTCCAAGAAAAAAAAGTTCCTGAGCAGATTTGGTTAAATGTTCAAAAAAATTTACCGAAGAAAAAACAAAGGAGAGGATTTTTCATACCTATTTTTTATTTGAGTATAATTTTTATAGCCGGTTATAGTGTATCAAGGTATATACAGAAAAAAAATTCCTTGGTTTTTGATAATAATTTATATGATAGCAAGAATTTTGAATTGAATGAAATAGCGTATCAATCCAATTTAATACCAATAAAAAACCAATTTAAGGAAGAGGATCAATCAATAGTATTTGATGAATTATCAAATGTTAGTAAAATAGAGTTGAAAAATAAAAAATTAATTCTTGCAAACAAAAGCGATTCGGGGCATACCACATTAAAACAAAATTACAATACAGGAATTCCAAAGTTCAAAATCAAGGACTTGTTTTATGAAATAATAACAGGAAAAAATACTAATACTCAACCAGGTGAAGAATTAACAAAACTAGAATTTTTACCTCCTCGAGCAAGAGAATTAGTGATACAATCAGAATGCGACATTAGAAAAAACACACACACGGAATGCTTTAATTTTAAAAGGAAGAATGCAAGAAAGCTGTCACTTGAGATTTATGCAGGCCCCGGATATAATCCTTATAAGTTAATTACCAAATCAGAACATAGCGAGGGATTCCAGCAAAAAAGGCTTGAATCAGAAAAATCAATGATCTCTGGAATAGCTGGTATTAGGGCCGTGTTTTCCTTTTCACAATTTGCCATAAGGGCGGGGGTAGAATATCAACACATTTATGAACAGTTTAAATATAGAAATTCCAATGATTACAAGGTAGTACAGGTATACAAAGATAGTCAGTTAATAAGAATCGATACATTATTTGGGTCACGATATTTACGTATAAATAATTATCATCGGATGATTCATATTCCAATTTCATTTGCCTATGAATTTAGAAGGGAAAATATTTGGTATTCTGTTCAACCTGGCATAGGAATTAATATATGGTCAAATCACAGAGGGATAATCTATGATTCATTTCTAAGACCAACGTCTGTCCAAACGGCAAGTACAACTGGGCAGGATGTTTTTAAAACTAGGGTTGGTGCGTTTGCTTTTTTAAATTTTCAGGTATCCAAAAGTATTTCTCCTGATATTAAAATATTTATGGAGCCTGGCGTCATTTATTTTATGAACACTTTCAGCAATAGAGATTTTTCTTTAGACCAGAGATATGTCTCCTATCATATTAAGCTTGGAATAAATTATAACATCAGATAAATTACAAGGCAACAAAGGGAGTTGTTTTAAAGTCAAACAAGTAGACAAAAAATTAAAAAATGAAAAATTTAAAATTATTATTAGGAAAAGTTTTATTATTCCTGATTTTATACTTCTCCATTTCATCTTGTAGAGATATAGATGAGTTTATTCAAAGTGAATCAAACAATATATTAATAACAGATAGAGATAAAATATTAAATTCATTTGGTGAGTTAAAAACATACAAAGCTTCATTTGAGTTTTATAATAACCATGGAACTACTTTTTATTTTAGCGATGGTTCCTTCATAAGCTTTAAAGCTAATTCCTTTGTTCTCAATGGTATTCCAGCTGGTGAAAAAATTATAAAGGTTGTTGTTGAAAGAGCATTAAACAAAAAAGAAATGATAGAAAATAGTGTGGGAACAAACTCGGGAAATGAAGTATTGATTTCTGCAGGCATGTTTAATGTGAAAGCATATATAGAAAACAAACCAGTTGAACTTGCCAAAGGAATGGATTATCAAATCAGGTTGGTTTATGAAAAACCAATTTCACCAACCATGGAATTATTTTACGGAGAGGAAACTATTTCTGGTATAAATTGGGTGGAAGCGGATGCGAATCCAAATGTTCAGAACAATGTTTTTAAAGTAAGATGGGAAGATTCTTCAAGAGCTTTTATAGGTATTGAATGTTTTCCAAAACGTTTAAATTGGATAAATTGCGATTACTTTGCAAAATTTCAGTCACTTGAAAAAACGAAGCCCTGTATTAATCCTATTTTTCCCATGAGGGGAGACAGCATTTCAATTCAGGTCTTTTGTGTTTTTAAAAGCTCAAATGCTGTGATATCTCCTTGTTGTAATGGGAATGGGGAGGAGATTTGTTTTGGTCCTTTACCAGTTGGTGAAGAAGTTATATATATTGTGTTGGGAAAAGGAAAGTTAGATTATTATTTAGGGTTTGTTGAAAAAAAGATAATTTCCAACGACAAATTTCAATTAAGCCTAGATGTAAAAACTCTTCAAGAGGTCAAAGAGTTTTTAAGTAAGTTATAAATCGTTTTCAATGATTATTTATTGATTTTTGGCAATTATTGAATTTAATACCTAAATAATAATTGCCAGAATTTTTTCAAATAAATTTTGGTTTAATACTACGGGTGATTAATTACTGCTTAGAATAATTTCATAAGCAATAGTTAAATTAACATTTAGTTCCATTTTTTCATCGAAAATATCCTCACAAACCTCTAATTCATCTGCCAGGACTTCATTACATATCATCTCTTTAAAAACATGAATGACCTTTATCACTTCGGGGTGACTTTCAAGTTTAATAAGAATCCTGTCCGTAATATTGTAGTCTCTTGATTTTCTGATATTTTGAATCCGATTTATTATTTCCCTTGCGGTACCTTCTAAAAGTAAATCTTCTGTAAGGTTGATATCCAAGGCTACAGTAATATCATTATCGGAACTAACCAACCATCCAGGAATATCTTCCGAAAATATTTCAACATCCTCCTTAGTTATGTTGTACATATTATCATCAATTTTTATTTCGATAAAGGAGTGTTTTTCAATATTTTGTATTTGAAGGTTATCAAAATTTGATATGATGTTAATCGCCTGCTGCATATGCCTACCCAATTTTTTTCCTAAAGTTCGAAAATTTGGTTTGGCTTTCTTTTTAACTATACCAGTATCTCCAGAAATATATTCTATATTCTTAATATTTACTTCTGCTTTGATTAAATCCTCAACAAGTTTTATATCTGCCTTAAAATTTTCATCTAAAATTGGAAGTAATATTCTGGATAGAGGTTGTCTAACACGAATTTTTTCCGATTTTCGCAGAGACAGAATAAGAGATGAAATTCTTTGTGCATAATTCATTCTTCTCTCTAAGTCAAGGTTTATCCAAGCATTATTTGGATGTGGTAAAGAAGATAAATGAACTGAAATAATATCCTCTGAAAATTTATCATTAGAACCTTCTGTTAAATTTTTATACAGCCAGTCTGCAAAGAACGGAGCAAAAGGTGCGATTAGTTGGCTGACAGATACCAGACATTCATATAGAGTGCTAAAAGCTGCAATCTTTTCGATTGAAGAATCTGTTTTCCAAAATCTTCTTCGCGACAGACGCACATGCCAATTGGATAAATCATCGTTCACAAATTTCTCCACCAACCTAGTACATATGGTTGGTTCATAATTATCCATGTTGATTTTATATTCTTTGATTAAAGATTGCAGTCTTGATAATATCCATTGATCAAGTTCTGGTCTTTTATCTACAGGAATAATGTTATCTTTATTGAATTTAAATTGATCTACATTGGCATAGATTGCAAAAAAGTTATAGGTATTGAAAAGAGTGCCAAAAAATTTATTTCTTACTTCCGTAATTCCATCTAAGTCAAATTTTAAATTTTCCCAAGGATCTGCATTACTTATCATATACCAACGAGTAGCATCGGCCCCATAGGTTGATAGCGTGGAGAAAGGGTCAATTACATTCCCTTTTCTTTTAGACATTTTCTCACCATTTTTATCTAATACCAATCCATTTGATACTACGTTCTTGAAGGCAACAGAATCAAAAACAAGGGCTGCAATTGCGTGAAGTGTATAAAACCAACCGCGGGTTTGATCTACTCCTTCCGCAATAAAGTCAGCAGGAAAATTTTCTGCAGAAAGACTAATTCCGGAAAAAGGATAATGAATTTGGGCATAAGGCATAGCCCCGCTGTCAAACCATACATCAATCAGGTCAAGTTCTCTAAGCAAGGGTTCATTACCCTCTTCACTTACCAAAACGATTTGGTCTATAAAGGGTCTATGTAAATCTTGTGGAATAATTTGAGAAAGGTTTAGCAATTTGTTAGCTTTCGCTATTTCATGTTGTAACTCCTCAATTGAGCCAATACATTTTGTAATATCCCCAGCCTTGTTTCTCCAGATCGGGAGAGGAATTCCCCAATATCTAGACCTGGATAAATTCCAATCTTGCAAATTCTCCAGCCAATGTCCAAATCTGCCAACACCTGTAGATTCTGGTTTCCAATTTATAGTATTATTTAATGCCACCATACGATCTTTAATGGCGGTCACTTTAATGAACCAACTGTCTAGCGGATAATATAATACCGGTTTGTCAGTTCGCCAGCAATGAGGATAATTATGGGCATATTTCTGAGCATTATAAAGTTTCCCCTCTGTTTTAAGTTTTATCACTATACGCTCGTCAACAGAAAGATAGCGATCTAATCCAAGTCTAATTTTTTCATGATGTTTTTCTTCTTCGGAAAGGAAGTCCTCTTTTACATATTCATGAGCAAAATCGGTCACTTCAGCAGTGAATTTACCCTGTCTATCTACTAATGTTAACGAGCCAATCCCATATTTTTTAGCCACGCGCATATCATCTGCCCCAAAGGATGGTGCTATGTGTACAATACCAGTTCCGTCTTCTGTAGAAACAAAATCGCCAATTAAAATTTTAAATGCATCCCCATCAGTTGGTTTTGAATAGTTGAACAACGGAAGATAACTGATACCCTTCAAGCTAGTTCCTGGAAATTCCTGAGTTACGATTCTATACTTTATGTTTTTGTCCAAAGGTTCTGGTAAAGGGTCAGATGATATCCATTCCATTTCTGGTTTAAACCATTTTGAGATTAGATCTTTGGCAAGAATTATATAATTTTTAGACTTTGTATAAGGGTTAAAGGTTTCAACAATGCAATATTTTATTTTTTCACCAACTGCCAGAGCAGTGTTTGAAGGTAAGGTCCACGGCGTAGTAGTCCATGCTGCACAAAATAGAGGATTAAAATCCTTTAAGAAAGAATTAATTCCGAGCTGCGGCTCTAATTGTAATTGAAAAAGAGCCACGGCAGAGACATCCTTTACCTCTCTATAGCAGCCTGGTTGATTTAATTCATGGGTACTTAATCCAGTTCCAGCAGCTGGAGAATATGGCTGAATGGTAAAACCTTTATAAAGTAAATTTTTTTCATAAATTTTTTTCAGTAGATACCAAACCGATTCAATATAATCGTTTTCAAAAGTGATATAAGGATTATTAAGGTCAACCCAATATCCCATTTTCCTGGTAAGTTCGTCCCATTCACTTTTGAAACGCATTACTGTTTCACGACATTTATGGTTGTATTCGTCAATAGTTATTTTGGTTCCAATGTCTTCCTTTGTAATACCCAATTCTTTTTCTACACTTAACTCAATTGGAAGGCCGTGTGTATCCCAACCACCTTTTCTAAAAACCTTCTTACCAATCAAAGTCTGATACCTGCAAAAGATATCCTTCACAGTTCTACCCATAACGTGATGAATCCCGGGTTTGCCATTTGCGGAGGGAGGACCTTCATAAAATACAAAATTTTCGGCTCCAGTTTTATTTTCAATACTTTTCTCAAATACTTTGTTAGTTTCCCAAAAATTAAGTATTTCCTGATCAATATCCTGTAAATTCAGGCTCTTGATTTCTTTGTACATAAAATCCTGTTTTTAATAAATGTGCAAAGATAAGGAAACAGTTCAAATGGCTTTATCTAAATACCTATGGATTGGTAAAATCAAAGAACAAAAGACCTATCTTTGCAAATATTTTTCTAAGTGTAGGTATTTTAAAATCATTTTTTGGAACAATATCATTTTATAATAAACCCAAAGTCAGGATCCTATAAGGGGCGGGGCATTATTCAAAAAATCAATGTTGGTTTTGAAGGATATAAAATTAATATTCATGTAACCGAATACCCAGGGCACGCCAAGGAAATTGTAAAGGAGCTAGGAGCGCAAAATAATCAAATTATTGTTGCTGTTGGTGGAGATGGCACAGTCAATGAGATTTCAGAAAACATGTTGTTTGGTTCCAATTTATTAGGAATAATTCCCAGTGGATCAGGTAATGGACTTGCAGGCCATATGGGTATAAGTAAAAATATTGAATCGTGTTTTGAAAAAATTAAAAAAAAGAATTTTATTGAATGTGATGTGATTAAGGTGAACGATTTTATTTCTTGTAATACAGCAGGAGTAGGTTTTGACGCCTATGTTGCCAAAATTTTTGGAAAAGATGGTCGAAGGGGTTTTGGAGCATACTTAAGATTGGGTTTGTCTGGATATTCAAAATATCCCGTAATACAAGCCAATTTTCTTAATGAAACATTTACCGGATTATTAACATTGGAAATTGCCAATTCTTCACAATTAGGAAATGAAGCATATATCTCACCAAATTCAAAAAACTGGGATGGAATTGCAGAAGTTGTTTTGTTTAAAAAGCCAAAATTTTATCAAGTTCCGGGAGTGATGTATGACGTTTTCACCAAGCGATTTGATCAATCGAAATTGACAACAATTTATGCAATGAAGGAAGGTATAATTCATTTGAACAGATTAACAGATCTACACATTGATGGAGAATATAGAGGTGAGACAGACATCTTAGTTTTTAAAGTGCTGCCAAAGGCATTAAAAATAATTTGTTAAAGAGTGTAGTTCAATTAATTTTATGACATTTTACTCCTAATTGTCAAAACAGACATGAAAAATTTAAATTGTGGAATGAATTAGAAATGAAGAGTTGATATATATAATTTTTAAAAATTTTGACCAAATATTCTGTAGAGGAAAAAATAGTGATAAATAATTTTTGTATGTTATCTATTAACGATGTATAGTTTCAAAAATTTAATTATCGACCTACATTACTAAATTTAAAATAGTATTTTAAAACTTGATAAATTATTGAATGGAAAAAATTAATTTAGGAATTATCTGTGGTGGAAAATCAGCCGAGCATGAAATTTCCCTACGATCTGGGAGAAGCATTGTAGAGGCACTCGACAGAAATAAATACAATATCATTTTGATAATAATTGATAAAAATGGAAGGTGGTTTTTAAATCAAGAGCAACAATTTTTGTCTGGGGTAGAAAATTTGGAAAAGCTCGAAAATCCTAAAATTGATTCAGAAATAATGTTAGTCAAGCGGAATAATTTAATTTCTACAATAGATAAGAAAACTAACCAGAATCTTAATCATCTAGATGTTGTTTTCCCAATTTTACATGGAACATTTGGTGAAGATGGTACTGTTCAAGGGATGCTTAAAGCCTTGGATATCCCTTTTGTAGGGGTGGATATTCTGGCTTCAGCTGTAGGGATGGATAAAGATATTGCAAAGAGACTTTGGAGAGATTCGGGAATTGCAGTTGCAGATTTCATTTGTGTGCACAGGAAAAATAAAGATGAATTGAAATTTCAGGCGGTGGTAGAAAGACTAGGATTACCACTTTTTGTTAAACCCGCAAATGCCGGCTCTTCAGTTGGTGTGCATAAAGTTAATACCAATATAGAATTTGAATCTGCAATATCAGATGCATTTCAATACGATAAAAAAATTCTTATTGAAGAGGCAATTGAGGGTCGGGAGGTGGAGTGTGCGATTTTAGGAAATGAAAATCCAATGGCTTCGGTGGTAGGAGAAATTATTGCTCAGGCAGAATTTTATTCTTATGAGGCCAAGTACATTGATGCAGATGGAGCTAAGTTGGTTATCCCAGCATTAATATCCAAGGAGGAAGAGCACAACATTCAGGAAGCTGCAATAAAGGCATTTCAGATAATTGGATGCGAAGGTCTTGCCAGAGTTGATTTCTTTCTAAAACCAGATGGAACTGTTGTTATAAACGAAATCAATACTATGCCGGGCTTTACCAGTATAAGTATGTATCCAAAGTTATGGGAAGCCAGTGGTATTCCTTATGGCCAATTATTGGATAGACTTATTGAGTTAGCTATAGAGAGACACAGTAGAGATTCGAGGTTAAAAACCAGTTTTTAAGGACGTCAGAATTTTTTATTTCTTTCCCAGTAGTTTTGCGATTCGATTTCATCGATAAGGTTGATATAGTTTTGATACCTTTGAAATGAAATATGTCCGGATTCAATTGCCATTTTAACGGCACACTCGGGTTCATTTCTATGCGTGCATTTGGATCCAAATCGGCATCCAACCGAAGTTTCAAAAAACTCTTTGAAATTATGAGCGACATCCATTATTTCAAGATTATTAAAACTTAGTGATTTGATTCCAGGGGTGTCAATGACGCGCGAACCATCCTCAAGAATAAACATTTCAGCAAAGGTGGTTGTGTGTGTTCCTTTGCCACTTGAACTTGAAATATCAGAAGTTCTCAAACCAATACCAGGTTGTAAAACATTTAGCAAACTGCTTTTTCCAACACCTGATTGGCCAGCAACCAGGCAAGTTTTGCCAAGTAAATTTTTCTTTAATAATTCTATATTTTTTAATGTGACCGTGGATACCTCTAAAAGTCCGGCGGTTATATGTCTATATATAGATTTGCAATCTTCAAATAATTGAAATTCACTTTCTTTCCAAAGATCAGATTTATTAAAAACAATTAAAACAGGAATGTTTTGGGGCTCTGTTGTGATTAGGAATCGATCAATGAACCCTGGTTTGAAAGTAGGTTGAATTAAAGTGGTGACTAAGACTGCCAAATCAATATTAGCGGCAATTAAATGCAATTGATGTTTATTCTTTGGACTTTGGCGTACAATGTAATTTTTTCTCGGTTCAATTTTGTGGATAATACCCTGATTTTCACTTTCTGGTTCAAATTCGACAAAATCACCTACTCCAATTGGGTTGGAAAGATCTTTTTTCAATAATTTCATCTTACCGGCTGTGCGACAGCTGTATTTATTATTGGTTTCCTGGTCAATAAGTTCATACCAGCTGCCGGTTGAGCGAATTATAAGCCCCTTTTTCATATTACACCCTCCTAAGATCCAATGCGTTAATTTGTTTTACTGCTGCGCTAATTTCCCTGATGAGCTTTGGTTTTTCTTCAATCGCATTTCCTATAACAAGCACATCAGCACCAGCTTTTAACATTTCATAAGCTTGCTCACCAGATTTAATACCGCCTCCAACAATTAATGGCAGGTCACCTACTTCAGAGACTTTACTTATTTGTTGTAACGAAACACTTCGCTTGGCGCCACTACCTGCATCCATAAATAACAAATGAAAACCCAAAAACTGACAAGCTAAAGCTGTTGCAACAGCAATTTCAGTTTTATCATGAGGTATGGGCAAGGTTTGAGAAATATAACTAGCTGTATTGCTGGATCCGCCATCAATAAGCATGTACCCCGTTGAAATTACTTCTATTTTAGAGCTATGCAGCTTTGGAGCTACCTCAACATGTTTGCCAATTAGAAATTCCGGGTTTCTTCCCGAAACTAAAGAAAGAAAAAGTAACGCATCCGCCTGTACATTAATCTGAAACCCACTTCCAGGAAAAATTATGCTTGGGATGGTCGATTGTTCTCTAATAAGTTTAAGCACCTCATCCATCCGATCCTGCAATATAAGGCTTCCACCAATGAAAAAGTAATCAATTGAACATGCATTAGCCTCTAAAATAATGTCATCAATATTTTGCATTTTTTGATGATCAGGATCGATCAAAACAGCCATACTCCTTATACCCAGGCTTTTTTTCTTTAAAAGTTGATTGAGAATGTGTTTTTGCATATTTGCAAAGGTAGGTACAAAAACTATTCAGCGATTAAAACCCTTATGATGCTATCCATTTGCCAGTAATCTGAAATACATTTCTCATGGCCTATAATTGTGTCTTTATGAAACTCACCACCGGGATGGAGATGTCTGATTTTACCTTTTTTGTCTATTAAGAAACTCACAGAAGTAAAGGATTTTGGACCATCACTTAACCAGTAATTATTTAAATTATTCCAATCCGAATCAATGCCAATTGGGAAGACAAATTTCTTATCTCGGATAAATTTATAGATTTCATTTAAGTCAACATCCTGAGGAGCAGGCTTAGGGTGATACATTCCAATGACCAACAAACCTGAATCTCGAAAATTTATATTCCAGTCATTTAAACTTGGCGCTGAATGTGTACAATATTCGCAACCATCAGTCCACCATCGTAAAAGCACTACTTTTCCCAGCAGATTACTTATTTTTTGTTCAGGTCCATTCAGCCAAACAATATTTTCAAATTCGGGAGCATGGTGTCCCACATTATTTTGCTTTGGTGTGCATGATGCAAAAAACACAGGAAGGACAGAGAAAAGAGACTTATTCAGAAAGAAGAACAAAAGGAGCTTGTATGGAAGATCAATTTTTTTTCCAAGACGTACCATCTTTCCCATCCTTAAGCTGAATTCCTAAAGCAAGTAGGCTATCTCGTATTTTATCAGCTGAAGCCCAATCTTTTCTTTCCCGGATATCCTTACGGAGATCTATTATTAAATTCATCAGACCATTTGTAGTACTTCCATCTTCTATACTGTGTTCGTCCTGGAGTCCGAAAACATCAGAGATTAAGACTTTAAAATGATTTTTCATATTACGCCAAACATCCAGACCAATTTCATTTAACTTAATATGACCATCATTAAATGAATTGATCATAGTAGCCAATTCAAATAATGAAGCTAAAGCATTTGGAACATTGAAATCATCATCCATATACATGAGACTTTGATCAATTATGCTTAATATCTCCTGGTCTCTTACTCCTGAAGCGGGCAGATCAGGATTTAAATTAGTCACTAAATTAAAAGCATCCATTAATCTTTTATACCCCTTTTCAGCTGCCTGCAGAGCTTCATCGGTAATATCCAACGGGCTCCGATAATGTGCCTGGAGCATAAAAAACTTAATAGCCATTGGTGAATAAGCTTTACTAATATGTTCACTGTTTCCACTAAATAACTCCTGTGGACTAATAGTATTGCCGTCACTTTTGGACATCTTTTTTCCATTTAATAGGAGCATATTGGTATGCAACCAATAATTTGCCGGTGGATGACCGCACGACCCCATACTTTGTGCTATTTCATTCTCATGATGAGGAAATTTTAAGTCATTGCCACCTCCATGAATGTCGAAGGTCTCACCCAAGTACTTGGTACTCATGGCAGAACATTCCAAATGCCATCCGGGAAATCCAATTGACCAAGGTGATTCCCAGCGCATAATATGTTCCTCTGAAGCTTTAATCCATAGAGCAAAATCGGCCGGGTGATTTTTTTCATCTTGATTTTTCAGATTGTCTCTGGATTCAGCCACTAATTCCTCCACTATTCGACCACTTAATTGTCCATAAGGATAACCCTCTTTAATAAATTTTGGCGTATCAAAATATACCGAGCCATTTTTCAGATAAGCGAATCCTCTGGAAAGTATATCCTCGGTCATTTTTATTTGTTCGATTATGTGGCCAGTAGCCCTAGGCTCAATACTTGGAGAAAGGTTGTTAAAAATTTTCATCATTTCATGGAATCCATTGGTGTACTTCTGGGAAACTTCCATGGGTTCTAATTGCTCCAATCTGGCACCTTTTGCCATTCGATCTTCCCCATTATCCAACAAATGGCCTACATCTGTAATGTTTCTCACATAGCGGACCTTAAATCCGGCATAGAGCAGATACCTGTAGATAATGTCAAACGAAGTAAAGGTCCTACAATTACCTAGGTGTACGTCATTATAAACTGTTGGTCCACAAACATACATTCCTATTCTTCCTTCAACAATAGGTTTAAAAGTCTCTTTTTCTCTTGAAAGGCTGTTATAAATTGTGATAGAACGACTCATATTACAAAGATAAAGATTGAGATTCAAGGAGATGTATTTTCAATTTAGATTAACATCTAACTCTTAAATAAATAAAAAATCCTGCCTTTAATAGGCAGGATTCCATTTTTGTGGTACCTCCAGGAATCGAACCAGGGACACACGGATTTTCAGTCCGTTGCTCTACCAACTGAGCTAAGGTACCTTCCACACCTTAGTTAAAATGACTAAGGGGACGCAAATATAGAGTTTTTTGAATTAATTTTACCCGTGCGCTAAATTTTCGCAACAAGATGCCATATAGATATTTTCTTCTTCCAGTCTTGGTTATTACAGTTGTTTACTTTTTTTGGAGCTATAGTAGTTCTGAACCAAATGCTTATATATTAATTCCCCTTGTAGTGCTTGGCGTTGGAATTTTTATTTTTCAGAATCAAATAAATGATTTTTGGTATGATAAATTTAGAATTGACCTAGATTCTGCAGAAAAAAAATGGCTTTTAGAATATTGTCCATCCATCCAAGAAATGAATGAAAATGCAAGATCAGACTTTTTTCAACTATTGGCTAAGACAGTTAGTTATCATGAATTTATACCAATGGGGCCAGAAAAAATACATGAAGAGATTAAGTGGATGGTTTTGATCCCGGCAGTTCAATTAAGGATAATCCAATTCAAGGATTTATATAAAAGATTTACCAGAACAGCCTTGTATGCTCACCCTTTTATGACACCTCAACAAGATTGGGTTCATGTTTCGGAACATAATTATGAAGACGGCTTATTGATCTTATCTATAGAACAATTGAAATTGTCTTTTTTCGCTCCTAACCAGTATTTTAATCCCGCATTATATGAATGGTCATGCATTCTTGTTGAATTTAAGGGAATCCATTTTGAAGGTTGTGAAGAATTCGTTTTGGAATTGGCCAATACCTTATGTCCACAAGGTTATGAAGGCATAAAAAGTTGGTTGGGTCAGGATCAAATAAATTCTTCCGCTTTAGTATTATATTCTATAGTAAATAAGCCAAAATCTTTAGTTGCTTCACATCCAGAGTGGATCGAACAATTTAATAAATTATATTCTGCCTGATATTTTAATTTACCACATAATGAAATTTTGAAAAGTAGCAGTTCAAGTTCATTCATCTTAACCATAAATATTTTACTTGCTATAATTTTTGATTTAATACCATGTATTTATTAGTTGAACTCACCAATAATTTATTACTGATATTTTAAATTAGAGAGAAACGTGCATATCTTTTTTAAAGAAACTACTAAACATTCATTTTGTACAGATAAGAGGTTGTTTGTTAGATTATATAAATGGTTAAAGCAGAAAAATGGGGAAAACCTTAACCAAACACAATTTTTCCTTTGTTAAAAGTTGAAGTATAAGTTAAATGAATTAACCATTTTTGAAATCTATTGCATTGTATTAGGAAATGTGGAATAGTCTAAATTTTATTATTGTTTGATAATTATACAACACTATGCATAATCGGTGGACCATGGTCTTGGGTAAACAGGGGTTGAAGGATGATGAAGTAAATCTTTCTATTGAGGAAAAAGCCATGGAAGAATTATTAACCCAAGTTTATTCTGTGGAAAGAGCTGCTGGGATAGGAAAAACTCAGCATAGTATCAAGCGATGGTTAGATGGTATAAGGACATATTTTCCACCTGGGGTAATTAGATTATTGCAACAAGATGCACTAGAGCGACAGGGAGTTAAGGAAATGCTTCTTGAGCCTGAACTCCTCGAGAAAATTGAACCAAACATTAATATGGTTGCAACGATATTAACGTTACAAGAATTACTTCCGGATAAAACGAAAGCGGTAGCAAAGATATTAATTAGAAAGTTGGTTGAGGAAACTTCAAAAAAGTTGAAACCAAAACTTTCGAATGCAATTCAATCAGCATTAACGGGAAGAAGTAAGGCGATCAATCCTCAGCATGCAAAGATTGATTGGAAAAGAACTATTGGATCAAATTTAAAGCATTACCAAAAAAGCAGTAAAAGGGTAATTCCTGAAAGGTGGTATGGTTATCATAAAGGAAACCAATTGCCAGAAATTGTTTTATTGATTGATAAGAGCGAATCCATGATCAACAGCGCAATTTACGCAAGTATAATAGGATCAATATTGGTTTCCTTAAAAAGTATTAAAACACATTTAATTTTTTTTGATACCTCAATCACAGATGTATCAGGATTATATAAAGATCCAGTGGATATTTTGTTCAGCGTACCAATGGGGGGAGGAACAGATATCGGATTGGCTTTAAATTACGTACATCAAAAAATAAAAAGTCATTCAAAGACCATACTATTTCTAATTTCTGATCTTGACGATGGAGGGAAACACAAAGACCTGTTTGGGATTTGTAGTGTCCTTCTTCAACTCGGATTAAAAATGCATTGTATACTTGCGCTTGATGATGAAGGCAAACCTGATTATAATGTATCTGTAGGTCAAAAGCTTGCTAACATGGGTCTTCCAGTGTTTAGTTGCGCTCCAAGTGAATTTCCTGAGATTCTTGCAAAGGAAATAAACAAAATTAGCAGTTAAGCCAAATTTTTAAAAAAGGTGTTTTTGCAAATTTTTGAAATCATTCAGATGGAGACTTAAACTTAGAAAATTAAACTCTCTATGCACCAATTCTTAATTCATATAGAAAATTTTATTATTCAGAAAATATAAATAGCTCTTAGAACCATTTTCAAGCATTAATTATTAAAAAACAAGATCAGAGTTCTTTAGTCTACGTAACTATTTCGTTGTTTTCCAGATAATTAGGTCAATTATATAGTGAAGACATTAGACTTTATGCTTAAAATGTTGTACTTTTGCACTCCGTTTTTGGATATTGCATGTTAATCAAACCATGAGTAAAAACAGAGTTTTATACATAACACAAGAAATGGACCCCTATTTAGATCAGGATGGTATAGGTTCACTGATTCAAAAGCTGCCAGCCTTTGCGCAAGACAGTGGAATGGAAATCAGGATTTTAATGCCAAGATTTGGGACGATAAATGAGAGAAGACATCGTCTTCATGAAGTGGTTAGGCTTAGTGGGATGAACATCATAATCGACGACGATGACTATGCACTCATTATTAAGGTCGCCTCACTTCCTGGATCTCGTATTCAAGTTTACTTTTTGGATAACGATGAATTTTTTAAAAGAAAGTTTGTTTTCGAAGATGAAAGTGGCCAACCATTTGAGGATAATCAGGATCGGATGATCTTTTTCTGTAAGGGGGCAATAGAGACAGTTAAAAAGTTTGGGTGGGCTCCGGATGTAGTTCACTGTCATGGATGGATGACTAGTTTGATTCCTTTTTATCTTAAAACTGTGTATAAAAATGATCCTGTGTTTAAGCAATCCAAAGTAGTTTTCTCATTGTATGAAAAAAGCCTGGAATCAAATTTTAATGATGAATTCTTTAAAAAAGCAGCAATTAACAATTTGAAAGCTGATCAACTTAGTCCATTTAAAAATGGAACGGGAATTACTTTACAGAAGGGGGCAATACAGTTTGCAGATGGAATCATCCAGGGCACCCAAGAAATTTCAGAAAATCTAAGGCTGGCAGTTGAAAGTTTGAATAAGCCATTTATTGAAACACCGGCAGAAAATTATTTACCAGACTATATTGATTTTTATAAGACTATTTTATCCTAGACATCGTTATTGTCACATGAATCTAAGTATTTTTAAGACTTTCAAAATTGTTAGAATTGGGTATTACATTGTGTTTTCTACCTTGGTAATATTGAGTTTTGATTCTTGTGATAAAAATGAGACTCTAGGAAATGGATTAATTTCCGATGAATGGGTTAATGCGAAAGGTGTAGACACGTTCAATTTTAGCGTTAAGCCATATCAGCAAGATTCCTTATTAACGGCTTATGCCGGTCTGCCTGGCACATTTTTACTTGGTAAAATGAATGACCCAATTTTTGGTAAAGTTGAGGCAGAATTTTACAGCCAAATACGTTTTATCCCAACCAAGGAGAGAAGTTTTTTATCCAATAAAATAGATTCAATTGTCATGAGTATACGATATGACACGGTTGAATTTTATGGTGATCCGTTAAAACATCAAAAAATTGAGGTATTTCAATTAGATGAACCTTTAAATCAAAGGACAAAATATTATTCCGATTTTAAGGCAAAATTAAAGCCAACACGTTTGGGTATTTTGGATCAATTTGTGCCAAATCGAAGTGATTCTGTAAAGGTTACCCAAAATAATGTGACTACCGCATTTTATCCGCAATTAAGGATTCCATTAGATACAGCTGTGTTTATGGATATACTTCGCAAGATGCCGGATACTGCATTTACAAATGTGGATAGTTTTATATACCTATTTCCCGGTATTGGATTAGTGGCAAGTCAGGATGCTTCAATGATGGCGTTAAATCCAGGTAACAGCGACAGCAGAATCACGATTTACTATCAAATAAACGACACAACTCAAGGACAATTTGTGTTCAATATGGGGGATTTCGCTGTTAAAGCACCGCATATCAAGGTTGACAATTCAACTGCTCCTGCCGGATCTTTTATAAGTGGTCAAACAACTGGTGACAGCCTTATTTTTATACAAGGCATGAGTGGAGGGGATGCCAGGCTTCAAATTTCGTATGATTCTAATTGGGCAAATAAATTTTTAAATTTTGCTGTTCTTGAATTCTTTGTAGCTGAACTTCCAGGAGATAATTTAAGTTGGTTTAAACCATCAGGCTTATTATTTTTACAGGACTTAAGTTCAGGAAAAGAAGAAGATATTAGGGACTATACCATTGGAAGAAATTTATCAAGAGACTTGACCAATTTAAGCCAATATTTGTCCCTATGTGGGGGAAATCCTGTAACTGTTACCGAAAATGGTGTTAATATTTACAGATACAGGTTTAATATTTCTGCACATTTTCAAAAAACCATTAGGGAGAAGAAAGGGTTGGATTTACTTATTACTCCTCTATACAAAACTGAGTCAGCACAAAGAGTAGTTCTGTATGGGAACAAACACTCAAAATATCCAGCGAAACTCAGGCTTGTATACTCAGAATAAACACAAAACACATTATATTTACACTTAATATGTGTGGAATAATTGCTTATATTGGAACAAAAGAAGCCTATCCTATTCTTATAGAAGGCTTGCAAAGGCTGGAATACAGAGGATATGACAGTGCAGGAATTGCCATTCTTGATGGAGAGATTAAGGTTTTTAAAAAGAAGGGAAAAGTTCAGGAACTGGTTGATTTTACAAAGGATAATCACCCTAAGGGAACCCTTGGAATGGGGCACACCCGTTGGGCAACACATGGCAAACCAGATGACATAAATGCGCATCCCCACTCTTCCGGTTCGGGTAAATTATCCATTATTCACAATGGAATCATTGAAAATTATGCAACCATTAAAGAGGCACTTAGAAGACTGGGACATCAATTCCAAAGTGAAACAGATACTGAGGTATTAGTGCATTTGATAGAAGAAATTCAACAAAGGGAGTCCCTTAGTTTGGGCGATGCAGTTAGGAAGGCACTTACTAAGGTTATAGGTGCCTATGCGATTGTTGTTATGGATAAAGACCAACCAGATGTTATAGTTGGCGCCCGGAAGTCTAGTCCTTTGGTGGTAGGTATTGGAGACCATGAATATTTTTTAGCATCGGATGCTTCACCAATAATTCAATATACCAATAAGGTAATTTATTTGAATGATGAAGAGGTTGTAGAAATTAGCAGGCTTAATGGAATTGAGGTGACCACAATAACCAATGAGGTCATTCAGGAGCCAATCATTCATGAATTGGATATGAGTATAGATCAGCTTGAAAAAAGCGGATTTGCTCATTTTATGTTAAAGGAAATCTACCAACAACCACAAACAATATCAGATTGTATGAGGGGACGCCTGAGTGCCATAGAGGGCTGGGCAAGATTGGGTGGTTTGGAAGAACATTCGAATAAAATTGCGAATGCAAAAAGGATAATTATCGCTGCATGTGGAACCAGCTGGCACTCTGCGCTTATAGGCGAATACATCATTGAAGAGTTGGCAAGAATACCAGTAGAGGTAGAATATGCTTCGGAATTCAGATATCGAAATCCCATTTTGGGCCCACAGGATGTAGTCATTGTCATCTCTCAATCGGGTGAAACTGCAGACACATTGGCTGCGGCTGAACTGGCCAAAGAAAAGGGAGCCCTAGTTTATGGAGTTGTTAATGTGGTAGGATCTACCATCGCTCGATTGACCCATGGTGGTTCTTATATACACTGTGGCCCCGAGATAGGTGTTGCTTCTACTAAGGCATTTACTGGTCAGGTTACATTATTATCGTTGATGGCCATCGTTCTGGGGCATAAAAATGGTTCACTAAGTAATTCATATTATCACCAGTTAATTGCCGAGTTGGCCCAAATTCCTGAAAAAGTTTCCCAGGTACTTTATGCCAACGATGATATAACCAGACTGGCCGAAAAATTCAAGAATACGAATAATGCTCTTTATCTAGGCAGAGGATATAATTTTCCAGTAGCTCTAGAGGGAGCACTTAAATTAAAAGAGATCTCTTATATACATGCAGAAGGTTACCCAGCTGCAGAGATGAAACATGGACCAATAGCACTTATTGATGAGAATATGCCCGTTATAGTAATAGCAACCAATAAAAGTGCGTATGAAAAAATCGTTTCCAATATAATGGAGGTAAAAGCCCGAAAGGGTGTAGTTATTGCCATTGTTGCAAGCGGCGATCACGAAATTAAAAAAATCGCAGATTTTTGTATTGAAATTCCAGCTACTATAGAGCCCCTAACTCCGTTACTTTCAGTAATACCACTTCAACTTTTATCTTATCATATTGCAGTTTTGAGAGGTTGTGATGTGGATCAACCAAGAAACCTTGCCAAATCAGTAACTGTAGAATAAAGAAATTAATTATGCAAGATGTGAATTTTGTTTATAACACCTCCCTAGACGAGCTCATAATGCCAGAATATGGGCGAATGGTTCAAGACTTAGTTCTTCATTGTAAAGCAATAGAAGATCCAAAATATCGTCAATCATTTGCTGAAACAGTAATTGAGCTCATGCAGATTATGACTCCATATAACAGGAATTTTGAAGAACATCGAAAAAAACTATGGCATCATTTTTTCCGCATAGCTCAATATAAAATTGATGTTATTCCTCCTACTGGCATTATTCCAACACCTGAAAACGATATCATTGTTCCTGAAAAAATTGAGTACCCTGGAGCTCTGGAAAGAAACCGTCATTATGGTAATTATGTAAATGCCATGATCCAAAAGGCAGTTACCTTAGAGGACCCCAAAAAGAAGATGGCATTTGCTGTGATCATTGCCAGTTATATGAAAATGGCTTTTAAAAACTGGAACAAGGAACATTACGTCAGTGATGAAATCATTAAAGAGGATTTGTTTAATATGAGTAAGGGGATCCTGGAAATTCCCGAAGAGACTATTCTTGAAGTGGCGACAAACTATACCAGACACCAAAAAATCAGGCCCAATAATTATAAGGGTGGAGGGAAGAACCAAAAACACTACAATAAACCTAGAAATAAAAGCAATTTCAAAAGTCGAAGACCCCAATAGTATTAAAATGAAAATTTATTTCTAATACCTTCAAAAAATAAGTATGTGTAAAGTTCCCGGCAAAATTTCCCTAGTTACTGGTGGCAGTAGGGGCATTGGTTCGGCAATTGTTGAAAAGCTTGCCAAAAATGGATCCAATGTCGCTTTTACATATTTGAGTTCTCCAGACAAAGCACAAGAACTGATTTCACGATTGGAAATGTATCCAGTTAAAATTAAGGCTTACGCTTCAGATGCGTCTAATTATCAGGCAAGTAAAGACTTGATTACCCAAGTGGTTGCTGATTTTGGAGGCTTGGATATTTTAGTGAACAATGCTGGAATAACTAAGGACAATCTTCTTATGAGAATGACAGAAGAGCAATGGGATCAGGTTATGAATGTAAATCTTAAATCTACATTTAACCTAACCAAATTTGCAGTTACTCAAATGATGAGACAACGAAGTGGAAGCATTATTAATATTACTTCAGTTGTGGGCATGTTTGGTAATGCTGGTCAAGCAAATTATGCCGCTTCAAAAGCAGGGATGATTGGATTTACCAAATCAGTAGCAAAAGAAGTTGCCAGCAGAAATATAAGATGTAATGCAATCGCTCCTGGTTTTATTGAGACAGAGATGACACACGTTCTGGATGAAAAAACCAAAGAAAATTTCCTTAAAAATATACCTCTTGGTAGATTAGCTCAGGCTTCAGAGGTAGCTGATGTAGTGACATTTTTAGCATCTGATCAATCAAGTTATGTAACAGGTCAGGTGATCAGTGTATGTGGTGGGCTTAACATGTAAGTTTTTTGCCTCATAATAAGATTATAGCTAGTCTCATAGTTAGATTTATGAATAAAGAAGCATTTTTACGAAATGAATTTTCCAAACATTTAAGAGGACTTTCACCAATCCTGAAAGGGAAATGGGGAGTTATGAACGCTCATGAAATGGTTGAGCATATGATTAGTTCTTTCAGGGTTGCAAATGGGAAAATCAGGCATAAAGAAATTATTACACCTATAGAAAAATTGGATAAAATGCAGGCATTTATAATGTCTGATATTCCTTTTAAAGAAAACACCAATAACATTTTATTGGGGGATCGTCCCGAACCAATTGAACATTTAAATTATGAAGATGCTATTCTAGAGTTAGAAAAGGAGATCATAGATATGTTTGAAGTTTACGAAGAGAAACCAGATTTAAGGATTCGTAACCCTATTTTTGGAGATTTAAATTTCGAGCAAAACCTAGCCTTGCTTTACAAACATGCTCTTCATCACTTGAAGCAATTTGGTATTTAGATATAATTAGGGCTTCCTAAGTTTGTTATTTTAAAAGGAATTTTTGTATTGGACTGAATTGCGGTCCATTTATATTTGTCGCATAATTAAATTTAAGTTAGATGAAACTGAAAAACTACAGTCTGGGTAAATGGATTGAAGGCGATGGAGAAGGAATCCCATTGATTAATGCAGTAAATGATGAAATAATATCCTATGCAAGCTCAGATGGATTGGATTTTAGTGCAATATTGAATTATGCCAGAACATACGGTGGACCCGCATTAAGAAAAATGACCTTTCAAGAAAGAGGAAGGATGTTAAAGGCGTTAGCCCTTTATCTGACAAATAAAAAAGCCGACTACTATTCAGTAAGTTATAAAACGGGTGCGACTAAAGCGGATAGCTGGATAGACATTGATGGAGGAATAGGCACTTTGTTTGCTTATGCTAGTTTGCGACGCAAGTTGCCTAACCAATCATTCTGTTTGGATGGAGAAGTAGCCCCATTGTCAAAGTCAAATACATTTATTGGTCATCATTTATTGGTACCGAAAGAGGGTGTAGCCATCCATATAAATGCCTTTAACTTTCCTGTTTGGGGTATGTTGGAAAAAATATCGGTGAACTTGCTTGCCGGTATGCCAGCGGTGGTTAAACCTGCTACAGTGAGTTGTTATCTGGCAGAAGTTGTGGTAAAAGATATTATAGCTTCCGGAATTTTACCAGAAGGGGCATTACAATTGATTTGTGGTTCTGCAAGAAATTTATTAGACTTTGTCACCAGTCAAGATGTAGTCACTTTTACAGGATCTGCTTCGACAGGTAGAATGTTGCGGTCCAACCGTAAAATGATTGAAGAATCTGTACCTTTTAATATGGAAGCTGATTCTTTGAATTGTTCTGTTTTAGGTATAGATGCGAAACCAGGAACTCCGGATTTTGATATTTTTATCAAGGAAGTACATCGTGAAATGACCGCTAAGTGTGGACAAAAATGTACGGCAATACGACGACTTATCATTCCTGAATCTTATATAGAAGATGTTAAGAATGCCCTTGGACAAAGACTTTCAAAAACTGTGATAGGGGATCCCCATAAAGAAGAAGTTAGAATGGGGGCATTAGTCGGAAAGACACAAATGATTGAAGTCAAAGAAAAAGTTGCAGACCTTTCAAAATTAACTCCTATTGTTTACGGTGATTTGCACAGTGTTAATTTGGTAGGCGTGGATTCAAATTCAGGTTCATTTATGTCTCCAATATTAATGTTGAATGAGCGACCTTTTGATTACCTACAGTCACATGAAGTGGAGGTATTTGGTCCTGTCAGTACTTTGATTCCATATAAGGACATAGAGGAGGCTATTTCAATTTCTAAGTTAGGAAAAGGATCGCTTGTAAGCTCAATCATAACTTCAAATTCGGAGATTGCATCAAAATATGTGATTGGTTCAGCTGCTTACCATGGAAGAATATTGGTGTTGAACGAGTCATGTGCAAAAGAAAGTACAGGTCATGGATCACCAATGCCCTTGTTGGTTCACGGGGGGCCTGGTCGGGCAGGAGGAGGAGAAGAGATGGGTGGACTTCGCGGTATCAAGCATTTTATGCAAAGAACAGCCATACAGGGATCGCCGAGTATGTTAACCTCCATCAGCAAGGTATTTCAAACTGGAGCAGAGACCTTTGAAAGTGAAATTCATTTATTCAGGAAACATTTTGAAGAATTACAAATAGGGGATTCCTGGATTACTGCAAAACACACGGTGACTGAAGCTGATATTACCAATTTTGCGAATCTTAGTGGCGATCACTTTTATGCACATATGGACATTACCTCTTTAGAGGGAACTATTTTTACCGGAAGAGTAGCACATGGATATTATATTTTGTCAAAGGCAGCAGGCATGTTTGTGGATGCAAAGAAGGGTCCGGTTCTACTCAATTACGGAATTGACGAATGTCGTTTTATAAAACCAGTCTATCCGGGAATGACGATAGGTGTAAAATTAATTGTAAAAGAAAAAATAGAGCAGGAGAAAAAAAGTGAAGAAGATATTGCGAAGGGAATTGTAAAGTGGGTAGTTGATGTTTATGATGAAACAGGAGAGTCAGTTGCTATTGCAACGATACTGACAATGGTAAAGAAAAAGGAAAATAATTAACCTTGCAAAAAAGCAAACATGATAAATTTAAATGTTGCGCAACAGGATTTATATGTTAATGGATTTCTAGATGTAGAATTAGATCCAGAAATGGATTTATTTGAAGAAATTAGAAAGCTCAAGAAAGAGAAGAATGCTGTCATTCTCGCGCATTATTATCAAGATTCGGACATCCAGGATATTGCAGATTTTGTTGGAGATAGTTTGCAATTGTCACAAGAGGCTGCCAGGACAAAGGCTGATATGATTGCTTTTGCTGGCGTACATTTTATGGCAGAAACTGCAAAAATTTTATCCCCTCAAAAAAAAGTGGTTATACCGGATTTAAAAGCCGGATGCTCTTTATCAGATTCATGTCCTGCACCTGTTTTTGCAAAATTCAAGGAAAAATTTCCAGACCATATCGTTGTAAGTTATGTGAATTGTACTGCAGAACTAAAAACTTTGACAGACATCTGTTGCACATCTTCTAATGCAAAACATATTATCAACAGCATTCCAAAGGATAAAGGGATCATTTTCGCACCGGATAAAAATCTTGGTGCCTATTTAGAGAAAGAGACCGGTCGAAAAATGATATTGTGGAATGGTGCATGTATGGTTCATGAAATATTTTCACACGAGAAAATAGTAAAACTGAAACATCAACATCCAGAAGCAAAGATTATAGCGCACCCAGAGTGTGAAGAAATTGTTTTAAAGCTTGCTGATTATATTGGATCGACAAGTGGTTTGTTGAAATTTGTACAACAAGATTCTTGTAAAACCTTCATTGTGGCAACCGAAGCCGGGATCCTTCATCAGATGCATAAGGCTTGCCCTGAAAAAGTTTTTATTCCAGCCCCACCAAATAATCTTTGTGCTTGTAACGAGTGCCCACATATGAAACGAAATACATTGGAAAAACTGTATTTATGTATGAAATATGAACTTCCAGAAGTGACATTATCCGAACAAGTTATCAGAGATGCAAGGTCATCGATTGACCGAATGCTTGATATCAGTGCACAAGTTGGATTAAAATAGAATGGAAAGATCTAACTTTAAATCAACCTTGTAAATTTGAAAATTAAGTTAAGCGTATGTACTTCTATCCTTTTAATATTTTACTCCTGCACTCCGTCAACAAATATTTATTTGGTAAGGCATGCGGAAAAATTAAATCAGGAAAGAGAAAGTCCACTATCAGAAGCTGGCAAATTGCGGGTAATGGAACTAACCAGTATTATGCAATCAAAGAAAATTGATCATATATATTCCAGTGATTACTTAAGGACCACAGAAACCGTAAAACCATTGGCTATAATATTGCACAAAGAAATTGAATTATATAAAACTGATTCAACCAGTCTAATTTTGTTGTCCAATAAATTATCTGCCTCTAAAGGAAAAAACTTTCTGGTGGTTGGACATTCAAACACACTTCTGCTCATGATTAAACAGCTTACTAATAAAAATGTAAGTATAAAAGACGATGAATATGACAAGTTATTTAAAATTACTTTCAAATACGGGAAGACTCAGAGGGTTAATTTAAAAACCAAACAATTTGGAAATTCAAATAAAAGGCAATGAATTGTGGATTGGTAATTTGACCTCTCTTAATGGGTGTTCAATAGATCTCCATCCTAAATTAAGAGGATTTTTTATAGAAAGTTTTGCAATCAAATCGGAAGATCTATTATCAATCCCTTCAGAACTGATGAAATAATTTACTGTCTCTAATTATTGATTCTTACTTTTTAGTATGAGTTTTTTTTTGCAGGGAAAGAGCAATAATTTTTTTTAACTAAGATTGTGAAAACAAAGGTACCTATCTGAATAAATTTTAAACGGTACAGCCTTAACAAAAAACAATCTAGAATCAATAGCTGAAATTCTAGGTACTTTTTATATTAAACTTTCAGTGGATCTATTCTTTCTTCCAATAAGTCAATCAGACAATATTCAGGAGAACTTACTTTAGATTTTATAAGTAGCTAGATTATAATTTTTTTATTCTGCATGAAACTACTTTATACTCCGGGCACATGGCTATTTCATCGCTCACATCAGAAGTCACGACATTTAGCATGAGTTCAGGAAAGTGAAATGTAGTGCTTAAAATACCTGGTTTGACTTCATCAGTGATATGTGCCTTAATGGTTATATTCCCTCTTGCTGATTCCAAAAACACCATATCCTCTTCAAGAATATTTAACCTTTTTCCATCAATGGGATTAATCATCAAAATGTCTTCTGTAATAATATTTGCATTTCCAGTTCTGCGTGTCATTGTTCCGGCGTTGTAATGTTCCAATACGCGGTTGGTGGTTAGTATAAATGGAAATTCATCCGCATGGTTCAATATTTCAGGACTTTCAACATAACCTTTGAAAACGAATTTTCCTTTTCCACGTTTGAATTCATCTTTGTGAAGAATTTTTGTGTCCGTTCCATCAGGGAGGACGGGCCATTGTTTTCCATTGGCACCTAATTCATCCCACTTTACACCAGCAAAGAATGGGACAATTTGGCTAATTTCTTCCAGCAAATTTTTAGCTGAGTAATCTGGTTGTGAATAGCCCATTCTGTTCATGATGTCGACAACTATTTGGCCATCAACTTTTGCTTCACCAATTGGCTTTACCACTTGATTAACCCGTTGGATTCTTCGTTCCCCATTAGTAAAAGTTCCTTCTTTTTCTAAGAAAGATGCTCCGGGTAAGACCACATGAGCATATTTTGCAGTTTCGGTCATAAAAAGTTCCTGAACGACTAATAGTTCCAGAGATTCAAGTGCTTTTATTACTTTGTGAGTATTTGGATCTGATTGCGCCATGTCTTCACCCATGACCCAAAGTGCTTTAAAATCTCCTGCAATTGCTGCATTGTACATTTCAGGAATTTTTAACCCAATTTCCTGAGGCATTTCTGCCCCATAAAATTTGGAATACTTATCTCTTATTTCAGGTTGGGTTAGATCAAGATAGCCAGCTCCCTGATAAGGTTGGACGCCCATATCTGCCATACCTTGAACATTGTTCTGACCTCTTAAAGGGTTAACACCGACCCCTCTTCTTCCTATGTTTCCCGTTATCATAGCAAGATCTGCGATCAACATGACTGTATATGTACCTTGATAATGTTCAGTTACACCAAGCCCATGGAATGACATGGCATTACCTGCAGATGCATAAGCGATAGCTGCTTCACGGGCCTGTTCTCTTGGCACCCCAGAGACAGTCTCTAATTCATCCAAATTTAAATTGAGGATGTTTTCTTTGAAATCTTCAAAACCTTCTGTTCTGGTATCTATAAAATCTTTAGCAACCAAACCTTCCTTGATAATGTAATACAGCATCATGTTAAGTACAGCAACATTTGTCCCAGGCCTCAACTGAAGGTGATGAGTAGCCAATCTGGCAATCTCTGTTCGACGTGGATCAATAACAATGGTTGTTTTACCTTTTAAAGCATGTTGTCTCAATTTTGATCCAGTAACTGGGTGCCCGTCAGTTGGATTTGCCCCAATAACCATAATTGCATTGGTATATTTCAGATCTTCAATGGAGTTAGTAGCAGCTCCAGTTCCAAAAGTCCTTTGCATTCCAAGCGCTGTAGGAGAGTGGCATACTCTTGCGCACCCATCAATATTATTTGTTCCAATAACAGCCCGGATGAATTTCTGCATCAGGTAGTTCTCTTCATTGGTACACCTTGCAGAGGAGATACCACCTATGGCATCTGGTCCATATTTACTTTTAACTTCGTTTAATTTTTTAGCAATAAAGTCATAAGCTTCTTCCCAACTCACCCTTTCCAATTCCCCTTTTTTTCGAATCATTGGATATTGAAGCCGTTCCGGATGTTTATAGAATTTAAAGGCATACCGACCCTTGAGACAGGTGTGTCCACTGTTTACTTCGGCATTATAAGGTGCCTGAATACTCAGGATTTCCCCATTTTTTACACTAACTTCCAGGTTACAACCAACTCCACAATAAGTACAAATGGTCCTAACTTTATCCTGCCCCACAAGAGCTTTGGATTGAAAAACATCAGAAATAGCAGAAGTTGGGCATGCTTGGGCACATGCTCCACAGCTTACGCAATCTGAATCAAAGAAACTTTCGTTTTTGCCTTTGATGATCTGGCTGTCGAAACCGCGACCCATAACACTCAGTACAAGTTGTCCCTGTACTTCATCGCAAGCTCTGACGCATCTATAACACATTATACATTTTGAAAGATCAGAAGTCATATAGGGATGACTTAGGTCTTTCTGGCGATCGAGGTGATTCTTTCCTTCCGGGTATCTGACTTTTCGGATACCTACCCTGGCAGCTGTGTCCTGCAATTCACAATTTCCGTTCACCTCGCAAGTCAAGCAATCTAAGGGATGGTCTGTCAGAACCAACTCTATGATATTTTTTCTCAGTTTTTGGATGGACTCAGTTTCTGTAAAAATGATCATATTCTCCTCCACCGGGGTATGGCAAGAAGCAACAGTTCTCAACCCTCCATTTCCTGGTCGGCCTACCTCCACACTACAAACCCTGCAAGAGCCAAAAGTTTCCAGATTGGGGGCATCACAAAGAGTTGGCACATAATCCTTCCCAAAATGTCGCCGAATAAAAGAAAGAATTGTCTCACCTTCAATTAAAGTGTAAGACTTTCCATTTATTTCGGCAGTCTTGGTTCTTATTTCGGTAGTTTGAAATTCAGTTAATAAGCTTGGAAATTTCATAAGCTATATTATTTGGAGATAAAAATACATTAAAATAGGCTTGTTCGGAGCACAAATAAGATAAATACTGTTAAAGCCTGAAAGTTTATCAGTTAACATTAGAATTAGATAGATTAATAAACCGATGGCTAATTCAAAGAACCGACTGACGAAAGTAAATATTATAACCCCTTTGACTTTTAGCTTATTTTATTTTGTTATCCATTGGATGGAAGAATTAATATAAGTATTGAAGTAGAACCTTGACGATTGAATTACCAAAACTATTTGAAATAAGGAGAAAGTTCTTCTTTAAAATATTTCATTGCATTTGTAAACGGGAGTGGAATTCCACCACCTAAGGCACAAAGAGACCCACGTTTCATTGTATCTAACAGATCATCCATTAGTTTTAAATCAATTTTATAGGTATGGTCATTTTGGGCTTTTTGTATTAATTCTTTTCCTCTTGTGGAACCAAGGCGACAAGGAAAACATTTTCCACAGCTTTCATGCGCTGTAAAAGAAAATAGGTGTTCCAGATATTCAATCATGGGAAATTCTTCCGGGACACTGACGACGGATGCATGACCCATCATAAAACCATTCTGGGCAAAAGATTCAAAATCCAAGGTTAGGTCAGGTATTTTGGAAACTGGAACCAATCCACCTAATGGCCCACCGATATGTACCGCTTTAACCGGTCTTTTAAAACCCGACCCAAGCTCTTGAAAAACTGTTTTTAAAGGGGTGCCCATGTCGGCTTCAAAAATTCCGGGCGAAAAAAACGCACTGTCCAAAGAAACTAATTTTGTTCCTGTTGATTTAGGTGTTCCAATTGCTGCGTAAGCTTCTCCACCCATACTGCAAATAAACAAGAGATTTGCAACAGTCTCAACATTATTGACAACAGTAGGTTTTCTAAATAATCCCTCTTGAACCGGAAAGGGTGGCCTAACTCTTACCTCAGGTCTTTGACCCTCAATTGAAGAAAGCAGAGCTGTTTCTTCTCCACAGATATATGCACCCTGTGCTTTTATAATCTTAAAATCAAAATTAAAATTACTGCCAAAAATTGCATTGCCAACAAATCCTTGGTTTCTAAAATCCTGTACTGCCTGATTCATGATTCTTACAGATTCAGGATATTCAGCCCGTATGTAAACTACAGCTTTGTTTGCACCGGTTATATATGCCGAGATCCATAATCCGATTAGGACAAGATATGGTTGATGTTCCAGTAAATATCGGTCGGAATAAGAACCGGGATCCCCTTCATCTGCGTTACAAACGATAAATTTTTGAGTTGCTACAGCTTTGGCGCACCCTTCCAACTTTATTGCCATTGGAAATCCGGCACCTCCTCTACCACGGATGCCTGAAATTTTAACTTTTTCAAGCAATACTTCTGGCTTTTGAGATAGAAAATCCTTTAAGTGTTTAGAAATGGTGTCTAGGGAAAGTTGCGCTCCAGTAAGAATTTGATGACCTATGTGTTTTACGGAATATTTGTCCTTTTCTAATGTTTCACCTTTAAGAATAGAATCTAATTTATGAATAGAATCTCCTGAATAATTATGTCCTTCAAAGTGAAAAGCTTTGTTTTCATGACATCGTCCAAGACAACACATTTCACCAATTTCTGATTTATCAAATTGAGCCTCAAGGGCTGATTGTACGGCATTTTGCGTCCCTGCAGTAAGACAAGCAGAGCCATTACAGAGATAAATTTTTTTACCTGCATTCTCCGGGCGAGTAAAATCATAAAAGCTTGCTGTGCCGAAAATGTTGGCAGTACCCATAAGGAATTCTTCGGCTATTGAGCTTATTTCTTCTTTTGAAAGTTGACCATTTTCTTCCGCAACCCTGCCTATATATTCAAAGAGGTTTTTTTCTATTCCTTTTCTCCCGGAAAGATGACTTAAGTTTTTTGACATGCCCGTAATTAACTGAATGACCAGGGGTGAAGTTAGCGATAATTTTGTTTTTAAATGAGGTACCAAACTAAAGATACAAGACATGCACCAAAAATTCCTGCTCAAGTTTCTTAAAGAGAGTTGGCTATGGATACATAAGTCTTTTGAGTTTTTTCTGGTAGTATATTGAGATTATTTAATGCTCATTACCATCCAAAGTTTATTTAGGATTCAGAATAAAATATCATTTATATAAAAATATCCATTCAAACAATAAGTTATCTTACCTTGTACTTGATAAATATTCTTTAAACTTTTAAACAAGCGAAACATGGAAGCTATTTTACCTTATTTGATTAACACCTTAGTCGGCGCTGGAGGAGGTTGGCTTGGAAATATGCTTAAGAAGAACGGATTAGGGATGGTGGGCAATCTAATTGCAGGGGCAGCCGGAGGAAATATCCTACCATTGATTTTGAATCAATTTATGAATTCAGGAGGAACAGATGGAGGTTTTGATTGGATGGGTATTTTAGTTTCTTTAATTGGTGGAACAGGAGGTTCACTAATTGGCGGAATGTTCAAAAAAGCCTAAATTACCATTCTAAATTTAGATTTAAAAAGGCCATTCCGAAAGGGTGGCCTTTCTCATTATCCCGCCCACCCTTCTTTGTCTAAGCTTCGAAAATGTATGGCTTCAGCCAGGTGTTCAATTTTTATATCCTCGCTGTTAGCAAGATCTGCTATAGTACGTGACACTTTTAAGATTCTATCATAAGCTCTGGCTGAAAGCTGGAGTTTTTGCATAGCCGTTTTTAACAAAGTTGCACCTGCAGAACTAATAGGACATAACTCACTTACCATACTCGAATTAAGTTGGGCATTTGAATGTATTTCTTTAAAATCTTTATATCGTTCGGCTTGTCTTTCTCTAGCATTAATAACCTTAAGCCTAATGTTTTCGGAGCTTTCCGAAAGTTTTCCATTATCCATCAATTCGTCAGATGAAACCGGTGTTACCTCGACATGCAGATCTATCCGATCCAGTAAGGGCCCACTAATTCTGGCCAGATATTTTTTAACCATGCCTGGTCCACACACACATTCCTTTTCGGGATGGTTGTAGAAACCACATGGACAAGGGTTCATTGAGGCGATAAGCATGAAACTGGCCGGATAGTCTAAACTTATTTTAGCACGAGAAATGGTGACTTTTCTTTCTTCCATCGGTTGTCTTAGGACTTCAAGTACAGTTCTTTTAAACTCTGGAAGTTCGTCAAGAAATAACACCCCATTATGGGCTAAAGAAATTTCACCTGGTGAAGGATGACTCCCTCCCCCGACAAGTGCCACATCACTGACAGTATGATGTGGAGCACGAAAAGGTCTGGTACTTACAAGACCCGAATGTCCAGGAAGAATACCTGCAACAGAATGGATTTTGGTGGTTTCAAGGGCTTCATGCAAAGATAATGGTGGCAGGATGGTTGGCAATCTTTGAGCAAGCATTGTTTTACCGGCACCCGGGGGGCCGATTAAAATAACATTATGACCACCTGCTGCGGCGATTTCCAGGGCTCTTTTAATGTTGTTTTGCCCTTTTACATCCGAAAAATCGCGGGCAAATTTTGTTTGTTGGTAGGCAAACTCCTCGCGGGTATCAAATTCAGTAGGGAGAATATTTTTCACTCCAGTTATAAACTCTACAGCCTCAACTAAATTGGAAACCCCAATTACGTCAACCTGATTCACAATTGCTGCCTCTCGAGCATTTTCATATGGAACGATGATACCTTTATATTTCTCTTTTCGTGCCTGGATGGCAATCGGCAGAGCTCCCCTAATCGGCCGCAAGCCCCCATCTAGGGAAAGCTCACCCAGAATCATATAATCCTTAAGTTTATTTCCATCTATTTGCTTAGTTGCTGCTAGTATGGCGAGTGCGATGGGTAAATCATAAGAAGATCCTTCTTTGCGTAAGTCGGCAGGGGCTAGATTTACTACCAATTTTACTCGTGGAAAAGAAAAACCTATATTTTTTATTGCGGCTTCGATCCGTTGATAGCCTTCTTTTACCGCATTGTCTGGAAGTCCGACCATGAAATAATTGATTTTGCCAGCGGCTACTGTGCCACCAGCATTGACTTCAACGGTAATTGTTTTTGCATCTACCCCATGCACGGCGGCAGAATATGACTTAAAAAGCATTTTCAAATTTTGTAATAGTATAATATTCCCAAGCTAATGAGGGTGGGTGTCGTCACAAAAGTATTGAAAAATGACAAAATGCTTGACTTTAATAACGAAAAGTTATAGATTTACTTATCAAACAAATTTTTTAAACAATTTAAACCAAATTTTATGAACACAAAAACAATTGTAGCCGGAATATTAGCCGGAGTGGCCTATTTCTTTTTAGGCTGGATTATGTATGGAATGTTGTTAGAAAGCACGTTTGCAAGTATGCAAGGGACGGCTTCGGGCGTAATGAGAGCTGAAGACGACATGGTTTGGTGGGCTTTGATATTGGGCAGCTTAGGCATGGGGTTTACCCTTGCTTATGTCTTTGGTACCTGGGCCGGGGTAAGTTCTGCCGCCGGTGGAATCAAAGCAGGTGCCACACTGGGTTTTTTAATTTCTCTAGGATGGGACATGACTTTTTTTGCTACCTCTAACATAACACAGCTAAATGGGGCAATTTTAGATATTGTGGTTTTTACCATTAACAGTGCTGTCGCGGGAGCAATAGCAGGTTGGTGGTTAGGGAGATCATAATTGAAAATAATTTATTTGCTAACCCTCATATTTTCAGAGTATGGGGGTTTTTTTATAATTCTCTCACAACTTTATCTAAACTCCATCTTTCTGCCGGCAAAGAAATTTCATCCTTCCAACCCATATAAAAGAGCCCAAGACATTCTTCATTTTCTTGTAACCCTAAAAATTCTTTCATTTTGTAAATAGCCGAAGGGGTGCTCCAATAGGCTCCAATTCCTAAGGCACTTGCAGATAGCCATATATTCTGGGTGGCACATGAAAGGGCGGCAGTTTCCTCCCAAGCCGGTATGAGCTCTTCGGAACTTCTATGCAGGCACAAAGCAATAACGCAAGCTGATTGAAGAGGCTTTTCAGAAGCTTTTGTCATTTTTTGTTCTGAAAATGATTCTACAGGAGTGATACTTTTATAATGTTCTGCCAAAAATTTTGAGAGATCTACTAGTTTTTCATCTTGAATGATGATAAACCTCCAAGGCTGTGTTTTTTTATGTGTAGGAGCCCAGATACCATTCTCTAAAATGTTTAATATTAACTCTTTAGATATTTTTCCTGGTTTGTAAAATTGAGGAAAAACGGCTCTTCTTTCACGAATTATTCGGCTAAGGGTAAGAAAATCATCATTCATATTTTGATTGTATTAAAATTTATTTTAGATTTGTCTAAAATTTAAATCATGTTAAGTTTTACGGAAGAAAATTATCTGAAGGCAATATACAAAATAGCAGAAAGAAACGGAGATCAAAACATTTCCACAAAAGCCATTTCAGAGGAATTGGGAACAAGCTCTGCCTCGGTCACGGACATGATTAAAAGACTAGCTGAAAAGCAATTGCTAGGTTATGAAAAATATTATGGTGTTCATTTAAATAAAGAGGGACAAAAGATCGCTCTAGAATTAGTCCGAAAACATCGTTTATGGGAGGTATTTTTATACGAAAAACTTGGATTTAAATGGGATGAGATTCATGATGTTGCAGAGCAGCTTGAACACATACAATCCATTACTTTAATTCAAAAGTTGGATGAGTTTCTTAACTATCCAAAATTCGACCCACATGGTGATCCTATACCGAATCAGAATGGGAGTTTTACGTTCAGGCACCAGACACAATTGTGCAATATAAAAACTAAAGGGACCCGAGTTCAAGTATTGGGTGTAAGGACTTCAGGGGCAGAATTTCTAAAATACCTGGAAGGAATGTCCATATATCCCGGTAAAGAATTATCGATACTTGAGTATACTCACTTTGACAAGTCACTCATGCTAAAAAATGAGGTATCAAAGACTATAACACTAAGTTTTAATGTAAGCAAGGAAATACTTGTTAAAACAGTATAAGATGAAAAGGTTCCTGAATTTTTTTTTAAGTTTTTTAATTAGTACCTGCATAATGGCGAAACCAAAAGTAATTGCATCGGCTTCCATGTGGGCTGATATGTGTGCTGTTATTGGTTCGGAAAGAATTGATCTTGACCTTATTGTTCCTATAGGGTCTGATCCGCATTTATATGAGCCCACCCCGGCTGATCTTGTTAAAGTAGGAAATGCGGATCTTTTATTAGTTAATGGATTGACATTTGAAGGTTGGCTAGGGAAACTAATTCAAAATTCCGGAACCAAAGCCAAGGTGGTTCGTATTACAGAAGGAATCCAGGCAATTGTGAGTAAAGATTTTCACAATGCAACTGATCCACATGCCTGGATGGATGTGGAGAATGGAATAATTTATGCCTCAAACATTACGAAAGCATTAAGTGAATTACTTCCAATATATGCAGATGAATTTGCATTTAATTTTGGAATATATAAAAAAGAGCTGGAGGATCTTCACCGATATGTTCAGGAAAAAATTAATGCAATACCAATAGAAAGAAGAGTCTTGATAACTTCTCATGACGCCTTTCATTATTTTGGAAAAAAATATGGTATACAATTGGAACCATTGCAGGGAACTTCCACCGAAGCTGATGTACAATCTACCACTTTAGTTCACATTCATAAAATTATTAAGGATAGAGGAGTATCGGCAATATTTGTGGAAAGCACAATCAATCCTAAGATGATGCAACAACTTAGAGCAGAAAATAAAATTGAAATAGGAGGTAAGTTATATGCTGATTCACTTGGAGATCCATCGAGTCCGGCCTCAACATACATAAAAATGTTAAAGCACAATGCAACAATAATTAGCGAAGCTCTTACTAAATCTGTTGAAGATTCACAAATAATTAAAAACAGCTCAGGAAAAATGATTTTCCTATGGATTGCTCTATTTTATGTAATCGCTTTTAGTTTGATTTATATTATTAATAGAAAATAAGCAGGGTTTCAAAAATGGAACAAACAAATTATCCAATAGAACTCAAGGGTGTTTCAGTTGCCTATGACCATAAAAGGGTTTTGTCAAATATTTATTTGTATGTGGAAGCTCAGCATATTTATGGGCTCATTGGTCCAAACGGAGCGGGTAAATCCACTTTATTCAAGTGCATACTTAATCAAATTAGAACCAACGCAGGAGAGATAAAATTATTTGGCAAACCTGTTGGAGAAAATATCACACGGATTGCATATGTTCCTCAAAAGGACGAAGTAGATTGGCAATTTCCTGCTACTGTAATGGATATAGTTCTCATGGGGAGATATCCACACAAGAAATGGTATCAATGGATTAATAAAGAAGATAAAGAAAAGGCCAGAGCTGCGCTTGAGCAATTAAATATGACTCATTATGGGGATAGACAAATTGGAGAATTATCTGGTGGCCAACAACAAAGAGTATTTTTAGCAAGAGCATTATGTCAGGAGGCTGATATTTTTTTAATGGACGAACCCTTTGTAGGTGTTGATGTAAGAACTGAACAAAGAATGATTAAAATTCTAAAGCAACTAGCTTCAGAAGGAAAGACAATTCTTGTTGTACATCATGATCTAGATTCTGTTCAGACTTATTTTGACAAGGTCATTATGATTAATCAAAAGCTAATAGCTTTTGGCGACACTTCTGAAGTATTCACTAAAGAAAATATATCTGCTACATATTCCAGTCAGTCACATTTTTTAGAAAAGAATTTTTAATTTATTTGATAGGATTGCCAGGCCTTTCGTCTAATTTCTTTGATGGATTCATCGTGATAATATACATCGAAATCAATAATCTTATCGATACAACCATCTGGAAGTATTTCAATTACTCGATTACAAACAGATTCCATAAAAGTATGATCATGTGAGCTGAGGAGCACAATACCTTGAAATTCCATTACATTTTCATTAAACGCCTGTATGCTTTCCAGGTCCAAATGATTGGTAGGTTCATCTAAAATTAAAAGATTTGGACCCTGAAGCATCATCATGGAAAGGAGACAACGTACTTTTTCACCTCCACTCAAAACCTTTATACTTTTGTTGACCTCATCACCGCTAAACAGCATTCTTCCAAGGTAACCTCTAAGAAACACTTCGTCCACATCTTTGATTCCTGCAGGAACAAAATTTCTTAACCAATCCATAAGGCTTAGTTGTTCTTGAAAGTAACTGTTATGTTCTACTGGAAGATATGCCTTGGTAATAGTGGATCCAAATTCAATTTTTCCTTCTTCAGGCTGCACTTTATCGTTAAGGATATCAAATAAATGATGAATTGCCATTTGGTCTCTACAAAGAAAACCAATTTTATCTCCTTTGTTGATCCGAAAATTCAGGTTTTTAAAAAGATACCTATCTTCATTACGTGCGGAAAGGTTTTCCACATTTAGTATTTGATCTCCAACAGGTCTATCAGGTTTAAATATAATTCCAGGATATTTTCTGGAAGATGGGGTTATGTCCTCTATTACTAATTTTTCAAGAGCTTTTTTACGACTTGTTGCTTGTTTACTTTTAGATGCATTTGCAGAGAATCGTGCAATAAAATCCAATAATTCCTTTCTACGGTCTTCATTTTTCTTATTCTCATCTCTTAATTGTCTTGAAACAAGTTGACTGGTTTCATACCAGAAAGTATAGTTTCCGGTATATATTTTAATTTTTTGGCGATCCACATCAGCCACATGAGTGCAGACAGCATCCAGAAAATGGCGGTCATGACTCACCACAATTACCGTATTCTCATATTTGCTTAAGAATTCTTCTAACCATTCAACGGTCTCTATATCAAGATCGTTGGTAGGCTCATCCAGAAGTAAAATATCCGGATTTCCAAACAAAGCCTGTGCTAATAATATTTTGACTTTAAGACTTCCCGGAATATCAGACATTAATTGATGATGAAAATCTTCAATTACTCCGAGGGAACTTAATAGGGATGCAGCTTCACTATCTGCAGTATAGCCACCCATTTCCCCAAAATCTTCTTCATATTTTGCTGCAAGGTGACCATCTTCTTCTGTAAAATCACTTTTAGAATACAAAGCTTCACGTTTATGAATTAGATCATAGAGAATGCTATGACCTTTCATTACAGTGTTTAAAACTGTATCCTCATTGTATGCAGAATGATCTTGCCTTAAAATTCCGATCCGCTCGCCGGGACTAAGTTCCACACCACCTTTATTTGGAATAATGTCTCCGCTCAAGATTTTTAAAAACGTACTTTTTCCTGTGCCATTGGCACCAATAATTCCATAGCAATTGCCTTTGGTAAAACTAATGTTAACTTCATCAAAAAGAATACGACCACCAAATGACAAAGTAATATTTACAGCACTAATCATAGAATATGGATAAATTTAATTAGGGTGCAAAGGTATATGTTTGTACACATGCATGGATGTACAATAAAAAATAAAATAATAACCTATAAATTGAATTCAGAAATTGATATATCCAAAGCAACTCAAGGCGGGATCAATATCTAATTGACCAAAAGGGGTTTCGTTGTGCTTCAATACTTTCTATAATATGTTTCTGAATTAATTCATTGAATTTGAAGGATGTAATCTTTCTGCCTTTCATTTTAGGAGCTTTAAGAGGCAAAGGATACTTTGGAAGTAAAACAGAAGTGGCAGTGATAGTCACATCACCATCATTCTTTATAAGCTCTAAGATAGTTCCTGGTAAACCGTCAAATTCTTCTGGCCCTGTACTGAGGGTCAAGGCATCCGTAAACCAAGCAGTAATTTTTTGATTTTTGATGGTATCAGTTGTTTCGGCTTTCATACAAATATATCCTGCAACATCTTTAATTTCATTCAGAATTTTCCATTTAGGTCTATGATAAGTTTCGTCAATTAAATATGTCTTTCCTAATTCTTCGATCTGGCTTAATTTTCTTTTGTTTGCAAAATCTTTATAAATCAAATAGTCTTCTTTACGCCATGAGTATCCGTAGTTAGATTCAGCTGCACTTTCTTCTTCATAAGTATAAAAACTTTGAGTGGAATCAAAAGTAAGGATGTACTTTGATTTAAAACCCTCATCGCGGCCTCTTGTTAAAATAGAACGATCTTTTTCTTCTTTACTTAAATATGGAAGTCGCTGGACGATTTTTCCCCAAAATTCCGTTCGTACATAATTGATTTGACAAACATTCTGTGATTGTAGATTGAACAGAAAGAAAAGATTGATAAATAATATCTGGTATTTTATTTTCATATTAACCCTTATTTTATTACCCCATAGAAAAACCTCGTCTATTTTTTTCCAAGGATGTTTTAATTCCACGCATATTATAAGTAAAACTTAGCAAAAAGTATCTTGCCAAAGTGAAAGTAGTTGTTTGTGTTACAACATTAGACCAAGCAGATTGATTGATACCTAGATTTTCATTAAACAGATCATAACCGGATAATCTAATTTCGCCTTTATCACCTTTGAGGAAAACTTTGTAAACCGAAATATTCAAAAGCGGAACAGATTCATTGAAACTATTTGATTTATTAATAAATTGACTGTAGTTGAAACTGGAATTTAAAAATATCTTATAAGGAAATTTATAATTTAATTCAATACCTGATGAATAATTCTGAAGCTTGGCAGATTCAGAGGTGTTTAATTCAGAATATTGTTCAGAAAATCTGGCATTTCCGTTTAAAAAGAACGAAAATTTATCAACAGGAGTTAAGTTTAAACGAAAATTAAAACCGTGGCCCAATGTAGTAATCTCATCCTTTAAAGTATTGATCAAAGTAAATCCTTTATTATAATTTAAATTGTACCCTGTATTTAAAGTAAATTTATTTTTTATTACTGGAAATCCAAAATCAATATTTGCCCATAAACTCTGTGTCCCAGTAATGTTTGTTGGTATAATACTTGTAATTCTTTTTAAATCGATATCTCTTGAATAAACAAAAGCATTTTCATTATAAGTATAATTTATACCCAACCATAAGTTTGTAAAATTTAAGGGATCAAATTTTCTAAAACCCCCACTAATTCTATGAGAAAGTTCAGGAAGTAAAGCTGGATTGCCAAGTCGGATAAATAATGGGTTTGTATTATCTACCACAGGCAACAAATCATTTACAGATGGTTCCCGCAGATTCACTGAATATTCAAAATTGATATTTCTGTTCTTTTTAAGATCAATTTGAAAACTAAGATTTGGGATTAAAGTCTGGTAGGATACTTTAGTACTCAAAGTACTTGAGGTATCAAAACCTGTTTTAAAGTTACCTTTTAAAATGATATCTTGATAAGCAACGCCAAGTGAAATATTTGTACCTTTATAAGAATAGCGCAATGATGTACCAACACGGTGATAATCAATATTATTATCAAATGTTCTGCTAAGAAATTGATTTATGGATGAACTGTCTTGAAATTGATCGAATACATTTCGTTGATAATCTGTGTTTCTATCGCTATAATTATAGAAACTTTGGATATAAAATCTTTTACCAATTGGTTCAACATATTGAATGCTGCTTTTAATTTGGGATTTATTGTTTTCTGTGCGTAAAACCTGATTCAGTTGGGCAATAGAGTCAATGAATAAACCAATATTGTAAAAATTATTAATGGAGTTTTGTTTGGAGTCACGGTCGCTAGCTGTTAATAAATAGGCTGCACTGACACCCAAGGATCTACCTTTTTTCTTAAATTTTTTTCTAAAAATAATTGAGTTCTGCCAGTTTAATATATTGTTATCATATTCCGTGAGCATGGATAGATCAGACAATAGAATATCAGAAGGTAAAAGAGTTGTGTAAAACCCTGACAGTTCATTTTGTACGCCTCCCACACTTATGCTGCTTTTGAACACAATGCTGTGCAATGAATCAAATTCCTGCTCAATACGTAAATCAGCTTTGTGACTTTGTTTTGTATTGGTCCTAAATGCAGTATCAAATGTATTATAGGGATTATCCGGATAAAGAAAATTTTGTGACCTTATTGCTTCAGAAAATAGTTCGTCAAAATTATAGAAATAGGTTCCACTAAATTTAGTCTTTTTATTGTCATAATTATAGTTTAGTCCTCCGCTAATTTTTTTAGGAAAACCATTGGCACTACTCCCAAAAAAATTGGTTTCTATATTATCTTCATCTTCATCAGAAAAATAGTACCTCACCATACCGCCATTACTAAATCCAAAATCTCCATCATCATTCCAATTAAAAGAATTACTTCCTTTAAAATCCTGGTAGTCATTCCAGGAAAGACCATTTCTTCCTGTATTGGTTCCTGATGCCAATATTGAAAATTGTTCTTTTTGATTAAACTTATTATAGTTACCTTTTAATTCAGCGCGATCTTCAGTTCCAATACCACCAGTAATCTTTCCGAATCCACCTTTTTTAAAGTCATCTTTCAAGGTAATATTCATGTTCTTGTCTTGAGAATTACCTTTAATTCCAGTAAGTTTTTCCTCTTCGGAAACATCATTAAAAACCTGCACTTTAGAAATACCCTCTGCAGGAAGGTTCTTGGTAGCTGCTTTAGGATCGCCACCAAAAAACTGTTTACCTTCAACGGTCATGCGCGTGACATCTCTACCCTCAGACTTAATGGAACCGTCCTGGTTCACTTCTATTCCTGGAAGTTTACGCAATAAGTCTTCCAGCGTCGAACCAGCCGGAACCTTGAAAGTAGATGCATCGTATTCTATAGTGTCTCCACGAATGCTCATGGGAGCTTTGGCCGCCTTTATAACCACTTCAAACAGTTCTTTAGAAATTGGCTTGAGAATTATTTTACCTAAATTTACTGATGATCCAGATGGGTCAATTTTAATTTGTAGAGGTAGATAACCAACATAATTAATTTTAAGTAGGTAATTATTGGATGGAATATTTTTCAATGCAAAACTTCCATTTTCTTCTGCTCTTGTATAGTCTAATAAACTACTGTCTTTAGACTCCAACAAGTAAATAGAAGCAAAGGCCAAAGGAATATTAGAACTATCAACTACCTGTCCTAGTAAGTTAAACTTATTTGATTGTGAATAAATACTAGTAATTTTTGCAATTAGAATCAGTAGTGTAAGGAAAGCGCGCATTTTGGTATATTTATAAAAGGAAATAACTAATTTATTCTTTACTTATTGTAATTGGGTTAGACTTTAACCTTTTTACTGCTTCCAGGATAGTCTCCTCTTGTTTGGCAAAACAAAAGCGGATTAAATGTGGGTCGTAGTGGTCGTGATAAAATGCAGAAATTGGGATGGCAGCCACCTTATAGTCCTTTGCTAATATAAAAGCCATTTCTTCATCAGAGCAGTTCTTGACTTTAGAGTAGTCTGCCAATGCAAAATAACTACCTGAAGTATGGAAAACTTTAAATGAACTGTCTTTCAAAAGTGATCTAAACAAGTCTCTTTTACTTTGATAAAACCCGGATAGTTCAGAAAAAAATTGAGGTTCATTTTTCATAAATCTTGCTATAGCCATTTGAGAGGGAGTATGAACAGAGAATACTGTAAATTGGTGAAGTTTCCTTATCTCTTTAGACAGGTATTCTCGAGCGACAATATAGCCGATTTTCCAACCAGTATTATGCAAGGTTTTCCCCATAGAGAATACGACTATACTTCTTTCCATGAGAGAACTAAATTTTAATGCACTGATATGTTTAATATTATCAAATACTAAAAGGTCATACACCTCATCCCAAAGCAGAAGAGTATTTAAATTTTGTGTAAGTTCATCGATTTTTTTTAGGTCATTAAGACTGAGAATGCTACCGCAGGGATTATGGGGATTATTAAAAAGCATAATTTTGAACTGGTGTTCATGAATTAGGTTTTCAAATTTATCCCAGGGAATGTTAAATTCCGGCTCTTGCAAGCGGAGGTAAACTGGAATTCCACCATTTGCGATTATGGCAGGCGCATAGGAATCATAAGCCGGCTCAAACAATAGCACCTTATCTCCAGGTCCGATAAATGTACTGATAATGGTATAAATGGCCTGAGTCGCTCCGGCTGTAACTGTAATTTCTTTATCAACGGAAGCATTATAACTATAGTCATTTAATAGTCTTTCTGAGATTTGTTCTCTAAGGGGCAAAAGACCGGGCATCGGGGCATACTGGTTCAGACCTTCTTTAGCAGATTCATAAAGAAAATCAATTAGTGCCGCTGGAGGATTAAAATCCGGAAAACCCTGAGCTAAATTAATTGCATTATATTCCAATGCTAATGCAGTCATGCGGGCAAATACCGAAACCTCAGATTGGGGTAGTTTTGATTTATGTTTATATTTCATTTTTTAACAAATTCAATTTGAATGCATAATTAGTAAAAAATTAACCGTCCAATAAAATTTGAAGCCATTATTAATGCTTATCCAAGCTATTAATTAATGAAATCCATTTGTCATCTGGAGAATATTTTGGATTTGGCACTGAAGAAATACAGGAATTTTTGTTTTCTAAAATGAAATTTATTAATTTCTCTGGCTTATCTAATTCTAAATGAAAAATTAGAAATTTTGGATAATCTGAAAGAAAAGGTATAGATGGGTCAGGAGACCCAAAAGTAAAGTGAATTATAGGTAGTCCTGTTAGCATGTACTCATAAAGTTTGCTAGGAAGTCCCGGATAATTTTTGTTAGCAAAGTTTATTAAGATGTTTGTTTTTTGATAAAGTTCTAACAAGTCAATTTCCTTTAAGGCCGGAATAAAATTAATTCCAGGATTATGCTGAAACAGTTCTAGTAATCTGATGTATTGAGTTCCTGCAAGATAAATTTGAGTATGGATTTCTTTACAATGAAGTGAATTTATAGTATCTAAAATTAGCTGAAGTTCCTTTATGCCTTCTCTCACGTTTTCGTAAGTATTGCCAATGAAACTCAAATTGGTAAAATTGTTTGTAATTGATTTTAAACCTACAAAATTCAAAAGGCTACCATTGTATATTACTCTAGTTTTAAGTGTATTTAGCTGAAAATTATTTTTGTAGTGTTCAAAGATTTCTTCTGAATTTAATATAACATAATCAGATTTATTTAGGACTAAGCTCTCAAAGCATCTTAAAAGAGGTGAAACCCACTTTGGCAATTTTTGATTTGGATTATTGAGGTAAAGATCTCCTATATCAGCAATCCATATTCGTTTAGGCCAAATCATTTTACTTACAAGTCCTGTAAAATGAGTTGAAAATGGGTGGGAAAAAGTTATAAAAACATTATCTTTATTTGAATGAATGAATATGTATTTAAAAGCGATGATTATGTTGTCAATTATATATACATCTGGAAAGGCAATTAATTTTAATAATCGAGCAAATCTTGTTTTAGATAAATTGTAACTGGTCGGATTCTTTTTATCATTAATTTTACGCTGAAGTCTAGAGCTAAGCGTTTGGACCGTCCATTTTTGTGATAAAATTTTACGAACGCCTTCAATTCTGAGCGTTCTTGGATTTCTAGTAGGAAATTTATGCGGACTAAGCAAATAAATTTTCATTGATAATCAATTTATATGCCTCAGCCAATTGTTGGGCTGTAAGATTGGAATTAAGCTTGGTTTTGGTTGATTCCAGACAGTGATTTGAAAAAGCAACGTACATGGATTGGCTCAAAGATGCAATTTGATCTAACATATTTGCTGAATCTTCAATATCGTTCTCCTTTGCAATCCAGGCATTGTAACCGTGCACAGCAATTTCGGGAATATCACAATGATTTGTAGTAAATACCGGCTTTCCAAGAGTTAGTGCGTCTTTAATGCTTACAGGACACCCACCTTCTGTATCGTTTAGTTTTGTTCTTTTACTAAGATTAACTAAAATATGGATATTGCCAAGCAACTTAATATATTCAATTACACTTAGTTTACCTCCAAAGAAGACATTTTTTAGTTGATAATTGTCGGCAATAATTTGGAGTCTGGAATAATATTTTTGATTTGCAATTTCACCGTGGAATATAATTTTAAATCTATTTTTAAATTTTGATTTAGCCAAAGCCATTAATAAAATGTCTTGTCCTTTTTTTTCTGTATAAGTTGCAATTTGTGCAAGAATTATCGGTTTAGTGAGGGATGGAATTCTTTTAGGTGTTGACCTATGAAATATCATTTGAATAATGACTATATTTTGAGACTCAATACCATAACTTTCAAGTAATTTTTTACTAAAAGTTCCTTCTACTGCGAAACGAACTCCACGCTTTGAAAATGATAAATATTTACCTTTGGTAGTAGAATCTTTAGTTGGCAAATACTCATAGTCATAACCATAGAGAGAAATTAAACATTTTTCTGCGAATTCGTTAATCAATTCAGAAAATCTCAAAGCTACGTTACCAAAGTGAAAATGTAATATTTGAATTTCTTCATTTTCAATAAATTTTCTTATTGATATCAATCTATTTTTCTCAACCACTAAAGCTTTGAATTTTGAGTAAAAGGAAATTGGATAACCAGATAGAATTCCAACATCTTTAATTTTTGTAATGTTTATAAGATCACTTTGGTTATAATATCTGCAACATAAATAATGAGCGCAGGCATCAGAGCTTTGATTCAACATTTCCTGGATCCAATTCATTGTTTCTGGAAGAAAGAAATCAATGAAGTGCAATACTTTAATTTTCATGCTTCCACCTATTTGTTATGTAAGATGTCCAAACAAGAATGGATAGTAACCTAAATTTGGATCCAAGATTACATGGTTTATAATTCTTCAAAAAATCTAAACTGTTGGATTGAAAATCTTTGATTTTAATATCGATTTGTTTTTCAAGAATGTGGTAATTATAAAAATTTCGTGTCTTGTTAAATCTATTAAGAAATTTTTCAAATATATCATTTAACCTAAATTTAAGAATGAATAAATTGGTATTGATCCAATTTAAAGGCACACCTGTCTTTTGCCAAGGTATATTACTTAAATATGATGGCATACTTGAATTAAGAGCGTTTAAATATAACTTTTGATCGTCGATAAAAGATTTATTTATAGAGTATAAAAAAGATATCCACTCCATATTATAGAATGGGGTTGCCACTTTAAAATGTCTGGATAAAAAATATAGATGAATTGGGGCCAAATTGGTCATTTTCTGATCGATAAGATAAGGATGTGTTGAGTTAAAGTCATAAAATGAATCTTGGATTTCTGGATTTGTATGGTGGAATTTAAAATTTTTATGTGCTTCATTTAAATCAATTCTTTTCTTTTTGTAATGAGGGGCATATCCTCCAAAGAAGCCAGATATAACTATGTTGTATTTATTTGATAGATCCATTAAAATATTCCCTTCATGGAAATGTTCAAGGCTCAATAATCCGTCACTATTTATAAAAGATTGCATTCTATCATTAAGCCAATTTTTATAAGATAATAGATATTGGTGATTATTTAAGTTTAAAAGCTTTGCACATTTGCCAGATATTACTAAATCTAATGTATTTTTAATACCAAAGCTAAAGGTTTCAATTGAGGGTATATTTCTAAGGAGCCAAGCTATCCATCTGCTATCCCTGCCTCCGCTCAATGCAATGGCTGCTTTTTGGTTCGAAAAATCGATAGAGTGAACACCTTTTGCAAACAATGAAATATACGAATCCATTGTGTTATTATAATTTTCTGGACTTGGTTTTATTTTTTTCCAAGACCAATAACGACGCTCAGTGACAGTATTATTTTCTAGGTTATGCGTGAATATGGTGGCAGCTTTAATTCTTCGAGTATTTTGAAACCATGTTTTATGAGACAGAAAATGACCGTTTTCATAATAATTAGCAATGGAATTTTCGTCCCATTTTAATTCAGCTTGAATAACTTCTGAAAGAAAGGATATTCGATTGGTATATATAAATCCAGAATGGTTTTCAAAAAGAAAAATTGGGATGAAACCTAGAGGATCTGTTATAATAATTAGGTAGTTGGTGTCTATTTCATGGATAATTAATCCTGAAATCCCGGACACGGAATTGAAGAAATTTAATATACTTTCAGCACTATCTTTTAAATTTAAGTAGTATAGTTTATTCCATTCTTTATGGAAGTTAATTTTTTCTACCGGGTTACCCAGCAGTATGATAATTCGGTTATTTATAATATTTGGATTTGCTGATGACCCAACATTTGATTCGCAATATAGAAAATTGTTTTTTTTGAAGGAATAAATTTCGTTTTTGGAAAGAATATTGTTTAAATTATTTATTCCATTTTTATGCCATCCTCCTAAAAAATCAATCATTATGATATTTTAAATTGTAATAGTTGTACAAATTTCTGATGATTTATCAGGTAAAGAATAATAAAGAAGGAGACTAATGCCAGCAAACTGTTAAGATAAAAATTTTCACATAAAAGAGAATTGGCATAAATGGTTATAATCAAAAGTGATAAAAATTTTGTAAGTTGCAAGGAGGTATTTAATAGTCTTATTTTGGATACACTAATGTTTTTAAATAGGAAGATAATTCCGAGAACTGTAAAAATGAAGGCATAAATTATGTTGAATTTAAGGAATATAATAATGTCAATGGAGAAGTATAAGAATAAAGTACAAATTAAATAGTTGGATACAACAAGAAGAACATTCCAATGAAGAATCCATTTAGAGAATCCTATAGAGAGAAGGTAAGTGGTAAGAATATTATTAATAGCCTTTATTAAAGCTATGATAAGAAAATAGTGAACAAAGATGTTGATTTCTGAAGCTTTATTGGGGTATGCTAAGTTTAAAATAAATTCTGCATGAAGCCAAATAAAAAAATATATGGGAATTATGATATATAGATAACTGGTAAAACTACTTAGAATTATTTTGTCAAGTTGGGAAAGTTGTTTATTGGCTTTGGACAAGCTTGGAAATATAGCTTTACTAAATATAGGGTTGATTTTGGAAAAGAGTAAAAAACTAAATTCAGAAGCTAAATTATAAGGTCCTAATGTTTGTAATCCAAAAAGCAAAAGAATAAGGAGTGTATCATATTGGCCTTGAATAAAGCTAAGAATTTGGGAAGCCATATTATGAATGGATGGTCTTATATGATTTATGGAAATATTTTTGAATGAAACAACACTTTCCATTTTGGGAAAATGAAGGCATAAGTAATAACACATTGAGTAATATATTAACTGTCTTAACAGGATACCTACTGAAAAGACATAAAGAGCAGGATAAATTGAAATCGTGGAAAAAATAAATATCAACTCAATTGTATAGGAAAGAATCTGAAGAAATGCAATTTCCTTTTGCTTTTCAATTAGAATAAGGTAATTATGGTGTCTGGACCCAAAAGCTATTGTAAAGAGCAATAGGCATGAAATTATTGCAAAAGGCCATGCATTGAATTCTTGGGTGTATAAAAAGATAAGAACAAAAGCCAGGACAGTCAGTATAGCAAAACGAGTCTGGATGAAATTTAATTTCTTGTTAAGTGGTTCGTTTAATTCATGCTGTTGTATGATGGAAAAGAACATACCCGGCTCAAAGGCCGCAAGCGCAAATCTAAATGTTATTTGCAGTAAGGCAAAGTTACCTAAGTCCTTAAAACCCATCATTCGACCCAGGAGTACCAAAGTTGTTACTTGAATGAGAGTAATTCCCGCAGTTGACAATAATTGCCAGCGGAAAGTACTATTCATTCTTTGACTGAACACTTTCAAGAGCAAGCTTTAAAAGCAAAATTAGACTTATTAATTAAAAAAATCGTAAAAAATAAATGTATTTTTGCCAGATATTCAAGTTGTTAGAGTGGAATACAGCGACAAGCACGAAATTTTTTTAAAAAAATATTGGCTGGAGGCATTGGATCTTAAATCAAGCACTCTGATTTTGGAAAGTTCTTATAAAGGCAGTAGCTTATTAGCTAGTTTTTGGATTAAAAAAGTTTTGAATTTTAGAATTGCCAAGTGCCCTCCTTTTACACCATATAATGTGCAGATAATACACGATGCCAATACACTAAATTCATCGGTCAGATATAATAATGAGATACATTTGTTATTGGAACTGAAACAAAAATTGATTAATTTTTCTCAAGTCCAAGTTGTATTTTTCCCGGATATTTTGCATGCGCCAATAGCGTTGGGAGAAAATTATTTATTGCATTATTCCATAAGTAGCCGTATACCGTTAGGTACAAAATTGGAATCTTTATGGGAAAAGTTGAATACTTCAACGCGTAACCACATACTCCATGCTCAAAAGGAATTGGAAATATCATTCGAATTAAATCTGAGTACTGAAACATTAAATTTTATTCTTTCAGATTATTATTATTTAAAAGAAGGACTATCTGCAATTAAACTGAAATCCATAGAACGACTTTTGTCCAACAAAAAACATATTAAAATTGTAACTTGTAGAAATAGAAACAATAAGCTCGTTTCCACATCTATATTTATCAAATCTGGATCTACATGGTATTATTGGCTAAATGTAAACAACCGGACGGCAAAGTCAAGAGGGGCCCCATCTGCTCTTCTTTGGGAAGGCATAAAAATTGCAATAAATGATTCTTGCGAATTTGTTTTTGATGGTTCCATGAAGCCTTGGATTATGAAGAATTTTAAGAATTTCTCAGCAGAAACGTTTCCATATTGTTATGGAAAGGTGAATCATTCAGTGATTTTTAGAATGCTCAATATTTGAATTTTAAAATGAGACTTGATCCAAGTTCAATTCTAGAAGCAGAACAATTGGCTTTAGGTTGGTTGATACAGGCCCATATTAAAGCGAATTTTAATGGATTTAGTCATAGTAAAAGGCTTTGGTTACCGGAGTGTATTTCTTGGGAAAAGCCATATCCAGAAACTACCGGCTATCTCATTGAAAACTTTTTGAGGTTTAATAACGGTGGTATAATAGAAAATAGTTTAATTGGCCTGAGATCTGCTGATTGGTTATGCGAAATTCAATCCAGTGAAGGCTGTTTTTTTTCCGGAGTTAAATTTAGCAAACCAAGCGCATTTAATACATCACAGATTCTTTTCGGACTAGAAGAAGCCTTTAATTTTGACAGACAATTCAGTTATAAAATGGCTTTGGTCAAGGCTATTGAATGGTTACTTAACCAAACTGGAACGGAGGGGAAATGGGAATCTGGACTATATAGAACTGGCTATTTTGCAAGTTATTACAGTAGAGCAATTTGGCCTCTTTTACGAACTGAGTATTTGGCTGGCCAAAGAGAAAAGGCCGTAAAGTCATTAGATTTTTTGTGGGTAAAGGTTAATATGTATTATAGTTTTGAGGATTGGGGATTTGATTCAGGTCAACCTGCACTAAGTCATACAATTGCTTATACCTTGGAAGGATTTTTAGAGTCGGCGATAATTTTAAACAGGGAGGAAATAATAAATTATTGCTTAAAATCTCTTGAGATATTTTGCAATGTTATCCAAGATCAAGGAGGATTATCAGCTAAATATGATACAAAATGGAAAGCGTGTTCTTCTTCAAAGTGCTTAACAGGCCAGGCTCAATTAATTAGTTTATTGGCAAAGGCATTTCAAATTTCCTCAAATGCTATTTTTAAAAAAACAGCTTTGAGATTATTAGAAGAGATGTTGTGTTGGCAAATTAAAAGTAATAAGAAATCCTTCAATGGAGCCTTTCCAGCCTCTTTACCAATTTACGGCGAATATTTTCCATTTAGATATGTTAATTGGAGCAACAAATTTTTTCTTGATGCCTGTTACCAAATGAAAAAAATATTGCCAGAATGGTTTGATCAATAATATTAAGATTGGAAAAAAGTAAAAATTAGAATTCCACCTACATTTAAAAACTGCAGATATTTTCGCAAAGTTTTTATCTAATAATTACCATTTTCCCGTAATTATTTTTAAAAAATTCATCCGTACCTGTATTGAATTTTTTTATCTCTTTTCCGGATTGATCTTTAAATACAACTTTGTATAAATAAACGCCGTTTGCCAATTTGCTTCCAAAGTCATCCGTACCATCATACTCATAGTCAGTAATATGTGTACCAATATTTAATGGACCAAGTTCAAATTGGTCAATTTCTTTAATTACTTTTCCTGATATTGTTAAAATTTGTATTTTGTAAAAGGCAGGAATTTCACTTCCGGTTAATGTATAGACAAACCTAGTTTTTGTTGTAAATGGATTGGGATAGTTAAATATATTGGACACACTACTTTCCCTAACAATGGTAAAACTTGTTAAAAGATCTGCATCTGAAATCTGATTTCCATTTGCATCCTTAGCACGAAGTAATAGTTCATAACTGCCATTTAGATTAAAATCGCCATCAATAGTAACCCTTGCTTCGTTTTTATTTTGTCCCAATGTTGCGGGAAAAAACTTAACATTCAACTGTGAAAAATATATTTGTTTAATTGTTCTGTCAGGGTATTTCAATTTGATGTTGAAAAGTGAAGTGTCTTCAAGAGGGAAACTTAAGTTTTCATCTTTAAGTGTAATTTCAATTTTAGTAGTTGGGGAAACTATTTCCCCATTATTAATTGGCTTCCCGTCAAAAGCCACAGTAACCCTGGGCTTTCTCAAATCTTTCCGGACATAATAGTCGACTATACCAATATTATTGAACAAATTTAGTTCAGGTTGATCGTTATCAGGATTTAATTCAATATATAGTTTGAACGCACCAGATTGCTTTGCAGTTGAAATGCTCAATGGTATTTTAATAGAACCCATTGATTTTACTGCGGCAAATCTCTTAGTTTGTATTATGGGAATGTTATTCGTTCCAACTGAAGTAAATTTTACCAGCAAACTATCCATATCAAAATCACTTAAATTTTGAGCTAAAACCTCAATATTTAAAACTGATCCTTGATTTAATGTATCTGCACTTTTCTTAAACCATAAATTTGGATTGATTGCAATATCAGGATATCCGGAATAGTAAACCCGCCAATAGGCATTATTTGGAGATGTGCGACTAATACTATCTTTGGAATTCCATTCTAATTTTAAGTAAGGATATTTTGAAGCATCAATTCCTCTAAGATCATATGCCTGATCAGAGAAAGGTCCAAATAATTTTGTTTCTATACCATTGTTATCAAGACCATAAATATTAATAGATTGAACATCTTCATTTCCATCAAATTTATTGAAATCCCAAGAAAAAGATTCATAGGATTTAGCTGGTCCAATTAAAGTGGAATTTACCGAACCTTCAGTATATTTTATATATACAAAATGGCCCAAATCATTTTCCGAATTGAGATTACCAAAACTTTCTTTTGCGATGTAATCAGATCTATTTTTTCTAAAAATAAAAATGTAAGGAACTGAACCAGTAAGTTTAAGATTCTCTATGTTTTTAGCTCCATAAGAATGTAGAATGGAGTAAAGGTTTTTTTGGCCATCTGAATCCCAGGATTCTGGATAAAAACTTCCATTATTCTGAACTAAACTAGATAATACTACAACTGCATTATTTGGTATTCCATTTTCCAAAAATTCAATCAGATTTTGTCTTTGTTCTTTTGTTTCCGTTTGATATAGGAAAAATTTTTGCCCGGCATATGCAGGATCAGATTCACTTTTGAAATCTCCACCTGTTTGATTAATAAGTAAAGATCCGTTTAGGGGATGAAAGACGGAGACAAGAATACCGGAAATATTATTTCTGAAATTGAAATGGTTATAGTCGACTTCTACTTGGGAACGATAAAATATTTTTGGTCTTAAAAAAGTCGTAGGCGTAGTTGCTGCATTGAATACTCTAAAATCCTCAATACCTTCTTTGAAAGTGTAGCTTCTTTCAGGTTCTTCAATTTCCATTTGATTAAAATTGTTTTTTGCATGCTGGAAATAATGCGATTGATTCCAGCCAGTTTTTTCACCCGGAAGATATATAAATGAACTGTTTCGCCATGCTAGAATGCCTGATTTTAAACTATCGGGGCGAACTCGCCAATAGTATACAGTATTTGGAGAAAGATCATTTTCAAGGGGCCAACTGATTACTCCGCCTTTTTGATAAATAGCATTCACTTTTTTTACAGGAGAATTAAAATATTCAGTGGTGTCAATTTCTAGGAAGTAAGTTGAGGGGTTAGCAAATGCATTTCCGGTACTTGCTAATAATGTTGGACGTTGAGTTTTGATAATACTGAATTCTTGAGGATAGACCGGTCTTGCATCATCACCTATTACATAGTATTTAAATCCTTTTTCCCCACTTATGGAAATTAATTCATTATTATTTTCTGCAATCGGATTAGGTGATTCAGCAATTTTTTCATTAGCATCCACCTTCATATATAGTTTGTTAAAACCAATTGATTTATCTCCGTTGACCGGTATTGTGAATTCAAAATTAGATCTGAGGGAAGGACTTGGAACTAAAGCATCATAAACATTGGTTATTTTACCGTCAGGACCTTCATTCTGAATGAGAAGATTAATACTGTCTCTATAATTTACACCAAGATTTACCAAATCAACACTAAATTTGAATTCTTTATTATTGGCATAAATTAAGCCAGGGTTTATTTTTGCTGTTGATGCATCGATGGTAAAATCCTGGCCAGGATTGTTATTAAACGCTATGGAAGGATCACCATTAAAACTTGTGGATAAAGCTTGATGAATAATTGATTCATTTTTGGTTAACACCATATTTGTGTTAACTTCTTTTATTGCTTCACCAATAGCTTTACCATAATATTTCCCTCCAAGCTGTCTGTAGAATTCAGATCCATATACAGATAATACATAAGGTAGCCCTGAGGTTGAATTGGCAAGATAAATTATAGACCCTCTGTCTGCAGCAAGATTGTGTGTTTCACTAATACTCCTGATATTGTCAAACATTTGTCCAGCATAGCAACCCATTGCTACAAAAAGATGATACTTACCTTTATTTTCATATGAACTGATGTTTTCTAAATTAAAATCTAGTCTAAATGCAACAGAGTGTCCCATAAATGAAATGATAGAAACTCCATTATCCACAAGGGATTTCAGTCTTTCAGAATTTGAGACTTCAATTGCAGAGGAACTTTGTTTATAAAAAGTTTCAACCTGGGCTCCGTATTGATTATTTTCAATAACATCTTCCATAGAGGCGAGCTGTGATGAAATAATGCCAAAAAGAGTTGGGTCACCACCTGAAAGGTGTATTACCTTTTTAAGCCATTCGCGATTAGTTATATTATGGCTGGTAGATGAGATAAAATTCTCATGTTCTTTCACTTTATTAAGATAATCAGAGATTTCATTTCCGTTAACTGCGGGAATTCGACCCAATGCATAAAATGGAATTCTGGCAGAATCGGAAACCATCATATAATCGGCTGCAGGTGCACTATGTGTAGGAACAAAATTGTTTTCCCTTGCATTATTTTTTCTGTAAACATGGTATTCCAGCCCTTTCCCTATCAGCAAAACAAAGCGAGTATTTGGCCAAATAAGTCGACTGTACTGAAAAAAGTTTCTCATAGAAATGGCATGTGCATAAATACCATAACCAAAACTATTATAAATATCTTCAACAGAAACAAGTTTTACTTTATGTCCTCCACCTTCAGTGCTGCTTCTGTAATTAAGATATGCTTGAATCTGGTTGTTCCCCAAATTTCCATTAATAAGTCTATCTGAACTAACAATGATAAAGTCATAATCGCTATTTTCAAAAATTGGAAAATTCGTTTGATTTAATTCAGAAATTATGTTGATCTGGTCTTTATTTAAAATAATGATTTCTCTATCTAATTGAGAAGCAGGTAAATTAATTTTATAAATTCCATTTGTTTCTCTTGAACTCAAGAGGTATATTTGGTTAGTTAAATCATAGACAATAATTTCATTACCACCGTTAAAATCTTCTATTTCGAGATAGCGCTTTGTTAGTGAGTTTGGTATAAATAATTTTGAATATTTTGATTGATCAAATTTAAATTCAGCAGGAAAGGAATACTCAATTTTCGAAACACTTAATCTATCATCCCTATTGCCATCAGCAAGAATTTTAAAATTCATTTGTTCTTTTAATTCCTCTGCATTTAAAGTAATTCCACCCTGCCTTACTTTAAATCCTGAAAAAGCAGTAAAATCTTTAAATTCATTATCGAGATAAAAGGATGCTTTATGTGCCGATGCATCTTCCCCATAGCCGAATAATGTGGCTTTTATATTAACTTCCAGAAAATCTTTAAAAAGATTTTTAAAATTAATTGAAAAAGTACGTTCTGTAAAATAGTCTGTTCCATATCCCTGACCTTCGTCAAAATCCGGCATTTTCTGAGTGTGTTGGTAACCAAAACTCCTTTTGGTTGTCACTTCATTGTAAAAGTCAATTACTTTTTTTGTATAATACAAATCTTTAGGTAATAAGTTAACCAAATCATTATTTACCTCAGAAATCCTTTTGTTATTGCTCCCTTGAGTCCAAGTTAAAAAATACGTAAGACTGTCTGTAAATATGCTGTACTCTGAATTGAAAAGTTCACTCTTGTCTTTAAATAAGGTTTCATCAAGTTCAGCCCTGTTTCTAAAACCCATAAATTCAATATAATCGTTTGGGCCAAAAACTCCCTGAGTGGTAGTTCTTATTGGTACTTCTTGACCAAGTTTGAAAAGCTGGAATTGATCTCCTCTGATACTTTGAACCGGTAGCCCAGAATTCAATAAAGTTTGGAAATTTATCCTATAGAATCCGTCTGCGGCAAGGTTAAATTTATAATAACTCTGACCCTTTACCAACCATTCGTTTCCAAACAATTTCTTACCATTGAAAGTCATTTGACAATCGATGGATCCAAGAGAAAGTAATGAAATTAAGATAAATATTAGAATATAGCGCATTTTTATCATATTTAACCCTTAATAAAATAGACAATCAACCGCAAACATATAATAAAATATTATAATATAATAGTCAATTTAAAAATTTAACTTAATTTATACGTGTATTTTTTACTTTTAATTACCCTTTTATTCTTTTTCTTAACCCTACAGATTCTCTTTTGGATTCTGCAATTATCAAAAGTGATATTTTATAGAACACCTCCGCAACAGGCAATAAACAGCTATCCCTTCATAACAGTTCTAATTTGTATAAAAAATGAATATTTCAACCTGAAATCCAATTTACAGTCAATTATTGATCAAGATTACGAGGAATTTGAGATACTTATCGTGGATGACCATTCTTCAGATTTGAGCATAAAGTACCTTAAAGACAAATATACAAAAGAACCTAAACTGAAAATTCTGGAATTAGGGCCTAATCAAAAAGGTAAAAAAAATGCAATTCTTGAGGCCGCCAAATACGCCAAATCCAATATTTTCTTGTTGACGGATGCGGATTGTAGACCACATTCAAGTCGTTGGATTAATGAAATGGTTAAAAGCTTGGGAAAAGAGAAAGATATTGTATTAGGTTATACTCCATATTTTAGCAAACCAAGCTTTCTAAACAAGTTTATAAGATTTGAAACATGTATGAATGGGGCGCAGATACTTAGTGCATCTATCTTAGGTTTTTCATATGCAGGTGTAGGAAGAAATATATTATATCGACGCACTTTGGTGAGTCCAGAAGCGTTGCAAATGGCATTTCTATCAGGAGATGATGACCTTTTAATAAATAAGGTGGCCACCAAAAAAAATACCATAGTTTGTATGGACCCTGATTCATTTGTTTATTCTATACCAAAAGGGTTCTGGATAGATTATTTTAAGCAAAGGTGGAGACATTATTCAACGTCCACTGCCTATTCAATTGGATCTCAATTTTATTTATTAGGCTATTTTATAAGTTTAATTGGTTTTTATGGAATAATGATTATTTGCCTAGTTCATAAAATGGCATTAATTGCATTGCTGGCATACTTCATAAGACTTTTATTTGTTTGGCCTATTTTTTATGGTTTGTGTAGGAGGTTTAGAGAGACTGGGTTATTTCTTTTATTTCCAATTTTAGAACTGAGTTATGTGCTTTTTATATGTTTGCAATTACCTTTACTCTTCATACGTAAGAAATCCTGGTAATGGATATAGTTTTAAAATACTTTAAGGATTTATCTCCACGGCAAAAGCAAATGTTCTATGAATTGCTACCGATTTACCAGGAATGGAATTCTAAGGTCAATATTATTTCGCGCAAAGACCTGGATGAATTCTATTTGCATCATGTCTTACACAGTCTTACATTGGTGTCCAAGCTTAGTTTTAAACCCGAAACAAGAATTTTGGATTTGGGATGTGGTGGTGGGTTTCCTGGGATTCCATTAGCTATTTTTTATCCAGATGTACAGTTTACTCTAATAGATGGTACCGCAAAAAAAATCAAAGTTGTAAATGATGTAATTGACCGATTGCAGATTAAAAATGCTGAGGCAATTCAAATCAGGGCCGAAGAACATAAGGGAAAATACCATTTTGTCGTGACGAGAGCAGTTTCTAAACTTCCAGAATTGTTAAATTGGAGTAGTCATTTGTATGAAAGGAGCCAGATTAATGCTATTCCAAATGGATTAATAGCTTATAAGGGAGGAGATCTCAAAGAGGAAATTAAATCCATCCCCAGAGGTTTCTATTATGAAAAGTGGGACATCTATGAAGATTTTCCTGAGCCATATTTTGAAGAAAAATACTTGGTTTATGTGCAATAACAGTAGGTATTTCTGGATATTATTTTTTGTGATTTTTTTAAGTATTTATCCTCAGTTTATTGATTCACAAGTACTTAGTTTAAAGGAGGTGTGTACATTACCAGTAGAATTACAGGAAAGTTCTGGATTGCTAACCCTGAATTCAGGAAATACTTTTTGGACCCATAATGATAGTGGGAACGATCCGCATTTGTTTGAAATAGACACCATGTGTAATATTTTAAAAAAAGTGGTGGTGAGAAATTTGCCGAATGTGGATTGGGAGGAGATAACCAGCGACACTGAAGGAAATGTTTATATAGGTGATTTTGGAAACAACAATAATGACCGGAAGGATCTAAAAATTTATTGGATCAAAAATTTACAAGAAAACAAAAGCGACACCATTGACGCAAGTGTAATTTCATTCCGATTTGCCAATCAAATAGGATTCCCACCCACAGAGTCATATCGCAATTTTGACATGGAGGCTTTCATATGGTATCAGGGAAATCTTCATCTATTCAGTAAAAATAGGACGAGTCCATTTTCTGGGTATTGCTATTACCATAGAATACCCGACAAACCGGGTGATTACATTACCACATTAGTCGACAGCTTTTTAACGGGTAAAGGTCTTATGCAACAATATTGGGTTACAGCAGCAGCAGTAAGTCCCGATCAAAAAAGCCTGATATTGTTGTCTTATGACAAATTTTGGTTGTTTTACCCATTGATTAGCGCTAATTTTTTTTCATCCAGATCAAAAACCATAAATTTTTCAAGTTTAACCCAAAAGGAAGCTGTTTCCTATGTTTCTGAGCAAGAAATATGGCTGACAGATGAGTATTATTCTCTATTAAGAAATGGAGGTAAATTGTACCGAGGGTTTATAAACCCATTATTAAAAACTATTCAACCCGAGAATGTTGGAGGTTTTATTTCTCCTAACCCAACCAGGGATTTTCTTAAAATTGATTTTGAAGATCTTTTAAATATTAGCATTTGGAATCCTTTGTCAGATTTTTATTTTTTTCCAACTGTTCCCGAAGACCGGATGATAAATGTTTCAGACCTAAGGCCGGGGATTTACTTTGTTGAAATTGAGACTATACAAAAGAGGGTTATACAAAAATTCGTAAAACAATAATCCATTGATAAAATTAAATGATTTAATAACTTGTATATATTGTAAAAAATTATATAAATAAAATCTAAATATTTGAAGGTACACTTAAGCCTATAATATTATCTTCGCATTATTTTTGAAAAATGGCCCGAAAATGTTAGTCTATAAAAGGCACCTCGTTACAGCTGCACTGCCCTATGCTAACGGTCCATTACACATTGGTCATTTATCTGGAGCTTATTTATCTTCGGATGTTTTTGTGCGCTTCATGAGGCTGATGGATAAAGATGTTGTTTTTATTTGTGGCTCGGACGAACATGGAGCTGCAATTACCATGAGGGCTCTTAAGGAACAAAAATCCCCCAAAGAGATAATTGACAAATACCATCAATTATTTATAAAGACTTTCCAAGGAATTGGTATTTCGTTTGATCATTATGCAAGAACTTCAGATTTGTTGCATCATGAGACATCTCAGGATTTTTTCCGAAACTTATATAGTGCAGGAGAATTTGATGAAATAGAGACTGAGCAATATTATGATACGATTCATAATCAATTTTTAGCAGACAGGTATATTGTTGGAACATGTCCAAAATGTGGCAATGAGTCTGCTTATGGCGACCAATGTGAAAATTGTGGCACTTCATTAAGTCCAACAGAATTAATTTCTCCAAAATCAGTTTTAAGTGGGGAAGATCCAATACTTAAAAAAACAAAGCATTGGTACTTACCTCTTGAGAAGTATGAATCTTGGTTGAAAGATTATATTGAGGAAGGGTTGATTGATGGAGCGGAACATCATGATCCTGAAACTTGGAAAAAGCATGTAATTGGTCAATGTAAGTCATGGTTAGACAATGGGCTTCAATCCAGAGCTATGACAAGAGATTTGGATTGGGGTGTTGATGTTCCACAAGAAATTCCAGGTAGCGCCGGAAAGAAGTTATATGTTTGGATGGATGCTCCAATTGGTTACATTTCAGCCACAAAAGAATGGGCTAAAGAATTTAATAAAGATTGGAAGCTTTATTGGCAAGATTCGGAAACAGAATTAATCCATTTTATAGGAAAGGATAATATTGTGTTTCATTGTATCATATTTCCAGCTTTACTAAAAGTCCATGGCGGGTATGTGCTACCATCAAATGTTCCGGCCAATCAATTCATGAATCTTGAGGGAAAGAAAATATCGACCTCTAGAAACTGGGCAATATGGGTACATGAATTTCTTGAAGAAATGCCCGGCCATGAGGATGCACTCAGGTATTATCTCATAAAGAATATGCCTGAGCAAAAGGACAGTGAGTTCACTTGGAAGGGTTTTCAGGAGGCTTATAACAACGAATTGGTTAATAATCTTTCCAATTTTGTACACAGAGTTTTGGTTTTGACCCAAAAGTATTATAATGGTATCGTGCCGGATTTTGACCCAGACTGTTTTATTAATGGTGTAATCACTGATGAGTTGGGTGGCTATCATGATTCTGAATGTCTTTATTTGTTTGATCAAATTCAAGAGCTGAATCAATTTCTCAGGCAATATGATTTCAGGGGAGCATTAAAAACTCTGATGGAGATTTCAACTGCAGGTAATCAGCTGCTTCAAAACAACGAACCTTGGAAATCCTTTAAAGAAGAACCAGAGTTGGTAGAAGTAGTGATGAATTTAACCTTACAGTATGTTTGTGCGATAAGTATAGCCATGCAACCATTCTTACCCTTTGCATCAGACAAATTAAGAAAATTATTAAATCTACCAGTTGTCAAAGGTCAGGGAGAATTAGTCAATATGTTAGATGAGTTGGCAGAAGGGCAATTAATTTTACCTATTGGACACCAATTGGAAAAGCCTGATTATTTATTTTCCAAGATAGATGACGAAACCATTGAAAAGCAAATTTTAAAATTGGAGAAAACAGCATTGGAAGGAAATAATGAAAATACCGCAAATAATATTTATTTGCCACAGAAGGAGGAAATAACATATGATGAGTTCATGAAAATGGACATCAGGACTGCAAGAATTTTGGAGGCCGAGAGAGTTCCCAAAGCGGACAAATTGCTAAAACTTATTTTAGATCTTGGATATGAAAAAAGGGTTGTAGTGAGTGGTATTGCAGAACATTTTAATCCAGCAGACATTATAGGAAAAGAAGTTCTTCTTCTCGCCAATCTGGCTCCTCGAACCATAAGAGGTGTTGAATCAAGAGGTATGATATTGATGGCCGATTCTGAAAATGGCAAACTTTCTTTCGTATCACCTCAGGCAGCATGGCCGGTTGGCAATTCTGTTAAATAACAGAAGCTAGTAATTTTGAAAATTCCATTTTATCTAAGGATACTAAGCTACTTCCAAGATGTGCTAATCAAAGAAACAAGATCCGAAATAAACCCTGAATTAAAAGTATACCTCTCTTTAGGACGACTAAAATTAATAACTGGCAATGCGATTTATTCGTACGAAGATAAATACATAAATTTCGTTGAAGCATTTAACTTTATTAACATTAAGAATAAATCAGTTAAAGGAGCTTTAGTTTTAGGTCTGGGATTGGGCAGTATTCCTTATATTTTAGAGAAAAAATTCAAGTTGCAGTCTACTTTTACTTGTGTGGAATTAGATTCAGCGGTTATCGATCTTTTTGAGGAGTTTGTTTTAGAAAAACTTAATAGCCAATTCAATATTAAAAATGACGATGGGTACAATTATTTGTTAAACTCAAATGAAAAATTTGATTTAATTTGTATGGACATTTTTAATGACGCCAAAATTCCAGAGAAATTTTCAACATTAGATTTTCTTAAATTATTAGATTCAAATTTGTCAATAATTGGAATAATAATATATAATCGACTTGCAGAAAATCAAAAAGATATTGAATTGAATGAGCAATTTGATTTGTTATTCTTAAAAATATTTCCCTCCAGAAAATTACTTAAGCTTAGCACCAATTGGATGTTTATAGCCGAGAGATGAATCAATATGGATTCAGCATGGAAGAGTAAGTATTTTTAATCTTTAACGGGTCAGCACCTGATTGAAAAAGTGCGAAAGCCTTACGATTTGCTAAAAGAACTTTTAAATAACTGTTAGTGTTGTATTTTCTGGTGGAAACAGTGGTGTATTTTTTGAAAACATGTAATTTTTCAATCTCCATAGATCTTCTAATAAATTCATATTCTTCCATGATGACAAATGTCTCATCAAATCCATTGAGCGCATTAAAGTGATCTTTGCACACAAACATGGTTTGATCTCCTCCACGGCACCAAAGCCAATTAAATCTGGTAAAAAATGAATTAACTTTTAACAAAACTGGACCGCCTTCAAATTTTTGACGAAACATTCCAAATTTTTTCCCGTTTGTAAAAACTTTAATGATATCTTGGGTAAATCCAGAAGGAGGAATTACGTCAGCATGCACAAAGTATAGAATTTTTCCAATTGCATATTTAGCCCCAAAGTTCATTTGGATGGCTCGGCAGGCAACATCGGTCTTCAAAACTGTAACGTTATATTGTTGTGCAATGCTAATTGTATGATCCGAGCTCCCACCATCAACAATAATTATTTCGGTATGGACATAAATTGTTTGTTCTCTAAGAAAACTTAATAGATTTCCAAGATATTTTTCTTCATTAAGTGTAGGAATAATGATACTAAATAGCATTAACTATTCAACTGAATTCCTTACAAATTAAGTAGTTGCACCTCCACAACTGGAGCCTGATCCTGCTGTGCATCCAAAACAATGCTGATTGATTACAATGTCTCTTTTGGAGAGAAGAGCCGTATTAAAATCCTTAAGATGTTTACAATTACTTGAAACTTGTAATTCCAACATTTGATTAAAGTCGCAGTCGTAAAGATATCCATCCCACCCAACGCTAATTGTATTTCTGCACATTACATTTGAAGCTGCCACTGGATTATATGCTGAAATTAATTTTTCCATATAATTGTCATAATTTCCGCTTTCCAAAAGATACTCAAGGAATCTACTGATTGGAAGATTTGTAATCGTATATAATTCATTAAAATCAATGTTGTGTGTTGATTTTAGTTTCTTTTTATACTCTGATTCAAGTGTGGATTGTTCAGGTGGAAGAAAAGCGCCACTTGGATTATATACTAAATTTAGTATCAATCCGGACCCTTGAATCCCATAACCCACTTCATTTAACATGTGCAATGCTTGGATAGATTTTTCAAAGACGCCATCTCCTCTTTGTGCATCAGTCCTGATTGCATTGAAATAGGGTAAAGAAGAAACTACCTCAATGTTGTTTGATTTAAAAAAATTGGGGAGATCAAAGTATTTCTTATTGGATACAATAATTGTCAGATTGGAACGGACGATTATTTTTTTTACATTTAATTTATTTATTTCTTCTACAAACCACCTAAAATTTGGATTCATTTCCGGAGCCCCACCAGTTAGGTCTATGGTTAACTCTTTTGAGTTTTCAATAGCTTCTAAACATAATTCCATAGTTTCTTTGGTCATGATTTCTTTCCGGTCTGGTCCGGCATCAACATGGCAGTGTTTGCATACTTGATTGCACATTTTACCCACATTAATCTGAAATATTTCCAGTTGTGTGGGTTTTAAAGGTAGAAGTCCGCTTTCACTTAGTTTGCTTGAAAATGTTATATTGTTAAATTCATTATTTGGAATATGTGAGATAACCTCAAGTTGGTGGAAGACATCTGCAAGATCGCTTTTACGAGCTTTTAATGATTTAGTTTGAGCCTCCATAATTATTACATAGATATTTCTTTAACCTTGTTCATCATTTGAACACTATGTACAAGAGAAGCTCCTCCACGAATAGCTGCTGCTACATGTACTGCCTCCATAACCTGAGCTTCATCACATCCTTTTTCAAGAGTATCTACGCTATAAGCATCAATACAATATGGACATTGAATTGCATGAGCAACTGCAAGGGCAATCAAACTTTTCTCTCTTGCAGTTAATGCACCTTCTTTAAATACTTCACCATAATAATCAAAGAACAATTTAGCTAGTTTAGGTTCAAATTCTCCTATCTGACCAAATTTTTTTAAATCTTCGGAATTGTAATAAGTTTTCATTTTAAATGTATTATCATTAAAAATATATCTTTATAGCAAAGATATTATCTTAATTGAATTTTACAATTATTTTAACATTCTATGTTTTTGTTAAAATCTATACGGTAAGGAGTCAAATGGAATTTTTAAGTACATTTCACTTAAATGATTTTTTTAACAATTTATATTATTTGATTGATATTTTTTATATTCTTTGGTTGGTAAAATTTATAGAATATTCGATTTTGCTACCCATCCAAAAAATTGTAGGTTGTGTTTAAATTTTACTGAATAATTTTCGATTAAGAAGGAAATGGGATTATTATACAATTATTCAAATATTTTGGAAAATTTCAAATGTTTAATGAGTTATTATATTGTAAAAGCATAAATGATTAGGTTCACATAAAATATAATGGAATTTTGGTAAACGATTCATTTTCAATATAATTATCCCTAGCATATTGACATTAAATAGCAAAGCAGATACTTGTTAGATGAAATGGCAATTCATCTTTTAATTAGATAAATGAACAAAAATTTATTTTATATTTTTATATTGTGACTGTATTAAATTATTTATCAATTGGCAAATAGCACTTTTTCTTGAAATTGTCCATGTAGCGTAAATTATATCGGGTGTGCTTTGCCTTAAATAAAATATTGGTAGAAGATGATAAAGTTTATATTGATTGGTGTGTTATGTATAACCCAAGTTGATATTCATGGTCAATCAGAGCATCAGGTTTGGACGAATCTTCTGAAAAGGCATGTGACAGAATCTGGGATAGTTAATTATAATGGTTTTAAAAGAGATAGTGGAATGCTAAATTCTTATCTAAGTTATTTATCTGAAAATGGCCCAAAATCCTCTTGGACACCAAATCGTACTCTGGCTTATTGGATCAATGCTTATAATGCCTTTACGATTAAGTTAGTAACTCAGTATTATCCCATAAAGAGTATCAAGGAAATAGGCGGAAAAATTCCATTTGTAAATTCTAGTTGGGATATAAAATTCATAAAAGTAAATGATGAGATACTAGATTTGAATAATATCGAGCATAGCAAAATTAGAAAACAATTTAGTGATCCCCGTATTCATATGGCGCTTGTATGTGCTTCTAAGTCTTGTCCGATATTAATGAATGAAGCATTTAAGGAGGATCACTTGGAGGAACAATTGGATATCCAGTCCAGAAGATTTCTATCTGACCTTAAGAGAAATGCAGTTAGTAAAAATAAGTTGGAGATTTCTATGATATTCAAATGGTATAAATCCGATTTTAAGAAAGTCGGAGGTGTTAAATCCTTCCTAAAGAAATATTCCCCAGTTTCATTTTCAGAAGATGCAAAAATTTCTTATCTTGAATATGACTGGAACTTAAATGATTAAACTTTAAGATCAATTGATAATTTGAGCGCATAATGAAAAGTGTAATGTCTCAATAGTTTTCATTAAAAATAGAGAATTTATTTTTAAAACTAAATTTTTAGTGATAAGTTTTTTGCCATCGAACCCCAGCAATAAGTGCAATGTACTCTGCAACACCATAATGAGTTTTTAAAGCTACCCCACTCGTTAAATAGAAAGGCGATGACTTAGGGAGCTTAATTTGATACTGAAATATAAGTTTGTTAAAAACAGGATATCCGGCAAGTAGGCCGCTATTCAAAACTTGATATCCCATTCTTACTTCAATAGAAGCAGGTCCTACCAACCATTCATGTGATCCGTATATTTGAAGCCTAAGTCCTTCTAACCAGGCTGAACTTATATTTGGTTTAATTTCAGTATGTGAAGCAAAGTAGGAAGACAGCTTGTGATGTTCATATTCAATGCCTATTCGAACGGATTTAAAAGTTCTGTATTCATAACCAATATCTAATCCTAACATTTGAATTGGGTATTTTGGACCACCTGGAATTTTAGCTTCTTTAATCGCGCCACCGGAAAGAATTGAGAAGGACCATTTTGTATGATGTAAGGAATCTACCAGATCATTTTTTTTCATTCTAAACGGTAGGGAATTTATCCCTGCGCCTATGCTAAAAAAGTTCAACCCAAGATTAGGATATTTGTAGGCGCCATTAGAAATGTGATGTAATGCCAGGACTGAATATAAGCCGTAAGCTTTATTTTGATTTATATTCCACCTAAATTGAAATGTTGTGATATTATTCCAATATGATCCAATGGCATTTTGAAATGGATTAATCTTAATGTCGTAAGGTTTATTAACATAAGCCAAGCCACATCCTATTAAAAAACTAAAGCTTGAATTTCTATTTTGTTTAATTGTAAAATCAAAAAAGGGATATATGCCAAATGCCCGGCCCAAAAGTTCATTTGGTTGACCAAGATATAAATATTTTAATTGTAAGCCATATCTTGGAAAGTGATAAATTTTTTCCCAAAGTTTTCTGCCTGTAGTTTGGTAATAAATACTACCGTCTATAAAATATCCAAAACCTTTTGGTTTGAAGGCGAATCTGCTATTGTGTGCAACTAATTTTGAAGTTTGGAAACCAATTTGGTATCCAAATGGACGATTTTTCTGACCGATACAACAAGATAAACAAAGGAAATAAAATGAAACATATAGTACTGATTTCATTTTATTAAATTTCTTAAAAATTCTATAGTAGGTAAATAGTCATCAGAGGGGATGTGATCATCTTTTTTATAGGGAATTATTTTGTTGTATTCACTTACTAAATGTGAAAGAATGGGGCCAAGCTGCCAGTTATATCGGAAATTCCAAGCTCGTGTAGCGGTCATCCATTCCATCGCAAGAACTTGTCTAATGTTAGAAATTATTTTTAGACACTTTATTCCTGCATTTGCTGCCATGCTGACATGATCCTCTTGACCTTTACTGGTAACAATTGAATCTACAGCAGAAGGGGTAGCATATTGTTTATTAATACTTACTAGCGCAGCTGCTGAATATTGTACTATCATATATCCTGAATTAAGACCAGGGTTCTCTGTAAGAAACTCAGGTAATCCCCGGTTGCCATCAATTAGTTTGTACAATCTTCTCTCTGAAATACTACCAATTTCCGCCAATGCTATGGAAAGAAAATCTGCACATAATGCAAGTGGCTGGGCATGAAAATTTCCGCCTGATTTTATTGTTGCGTCCGAAAGTAAAACCGGATTGTCTGTTACCGCATTTATTTCTTTTTCGGCAATGCTACATACATAATTCACTGCATCTAATGTTGCGCCATGGACCTGGGGAATACATCTAAAACTATATGGGTCTTGTACCATTAGTTTACTTCTTTTATCTAAAAATGTATCCCTTAATATATTTAATATATTATTAGCGGTTTGAATTTGTCCTGTTTGTTTTCTCATCTGATGAATTTCAGGATGAAGAAAATCCAAAGTTACATCATATGCCTCCATGGAAAGAGAAGCTATATAGTTAGCTTGAGTAATAAGTTCAAGACTTTGATTGCAAGCATCTACCAAGAGAGATAGGGAATATTGAGTTCCGTTCAATAAAGCCAAACCTTCTTTTGCCTTTAAACCAGGTATTTTGATATCTGAACTCTGTAAAAAATCTTTGGTTGAAATGATCAAATCATTTTTCCAAACGAATCCCTCACCAATTAAAGGAAGACTTAAATGGGCCAAAGGTGCAAGGTCACCAGAGGCACCAAGTGAACCCATCTCAGGAATTACAGGAATAATGTCCTCATTGTATAATTTTATTAAGAATTTTAAAGTTTCTGTTCTGATGCAAGAATTTCCTTTGGATAGGGAAATAATTTTTAACAAGAGCACTAACCTCGAACTATCTTTTGAAATATGATTTCCGGTTCCGCAAGCGTGAGATCTTACAAGATTATATTGAAGTTGATCAAGTTCAAATTCTGGAATAATGGTATTACACAAAGAGCCAAAGCCAGTATTTATTCCATAAATTGATTCCCCCCCATTGCTTATCAACTTTTCTAATGTCGATCGGCAGTTACCTACTGTTTGCCAGAGTGGATTAGCTAGATCTATTGATTGCTTATTTTTCCAAATTCTGATAATGTCCTCCAGGCATAAATCTCCGTCCTCTATAATAACATTTGCATTCATAGCGCAAAAATACAGCTACAGATACTTTTTATTGAAAATAAACGAATCATACTTAAATTAATCTTTTTTAAGGGAAAATGCATTTTCATATTACTTTTGCACTTATTAAAATAACTAATATATGTCAAAAGAACGCGAAGAAAAATTAAAAGCCCTACAATTAACAGTAGATAGATTAGAAAAAACATACGGGAAAGGTTCCATCATGAAATTGGGGGATAAACCGGTTCTTGATGAAGTGGACAGCATTTCAACTGGTTCAATAAGTCTGGATATGTGTCTTGGTGTAGGTGGATTTCCAAGGGGGAGGGTAATTGAAATTTATGGCCCGGAAAGTTCAGGTAAAACTACCCTTGCTATTCATGCCATTGCGGAATGTCAAAAAAAAGGTGGAATTGCAGCTTTTATTGATGCTGAACATGCCTTTGACAGGAGTTATGCGGAAGCTTTGGGAGTGAATACAGAAGATTTGTTGATATCACAGCCAGATAATGGTGAACAGGCATTAGAAATTGCTGAAAATCTGATTAGGTCCGGAGCAATAGATATAATTGTGATAGATTCTGTTGCTGCCCTTGTGCCCAGAAGTGAAATTGAAGGGGAAATGGGGGATTCAAAAATGGGATTGCAAGCCCGGTTAATGTCTCAGGCCTTGAGGAAACTTACAGGCACAATTGGAAAAACCGGATGCTGTTGCATTTTTATCAATCAATTGAGAGAGAAAATTGGGGTTATGTTTGGTAATCCTGAAACCACTACCGGTGGAAACGCCCTAAAATTTTATGCCTCCATGCGTTTGGACATTCGCAGAAGTGGGAATGCAATTAAAGATAAGGAAGGCACCGTCACAGGAAATAGAGTAAAGGTTAAAGTGGTAAAAAATAAGCTGGCCCCACCCTTTAGAGTTGCGGAATTTGATATTGAATACGGAGTAGGTATAAGCAAAGCAGGGGAAATTGTAGATCTTGGTGCAGATCTGAATGTATTGACAAAGAGCGGGAGCTGGTATGCTTATGAGAATACGAAAGTTGCCCAGGGTAGAGATGCAGCAAAGCAATTTATGCTTGACAATCCAGAACTTGCCAAAGAAATTGAAGAAAAGATTCGTCAAAAGTTAGCCAGTGGGAAAATGGTTAAAGTTGAGGTAGGTTCAGTTGAAGAATAGCAAATAAAAAAAATGATGAAAAATTAATTTTATATCTAAAAGCGTATTATTTTTGTCAGAGGGAGCGATCGTAAGTTTTTTGTTCCTTAATTCATAAGAACTCTTGAATTTATTAGATGCTCTAAGGTTTTTAATCTAAAAGTATCTATTTCTTATCCTATTTATATATCTGATAGCGGGATTGTAATGATCTCGCTATTTTTTTTGCTCCTTTTTTACTGTCCATTCAAAGGTGTTGATCAAATGGGATAGGTCGATGCGAACGAAATTTAAAATAGGGGCTAATGAGTCTGGATTAGTTCGGCTGTTAAAATACAAGGAACCTCTCAAAAAATGTTGAGCAGAATCGGTTAAGTAGAATTGAAATGGGGATGCACTAGGACCTTCTATAGAATAAATCATCCCAAAGATCTTATTGGGTTTAAGTATGGGAAATTCATCAATAAAATCTGCTTTGACATGATGTTCCCGGACTAATTTGTACGCATCTTTTACGTGTTTTTCTAGTTCTTTTGGGTTTTGGATGGGGAAATAAGAACAATAAAGGCTGCCATTGAATTCCGGAAAGACCAAATTAAACCAACAATCATTCTCAATTTTATCATTAAAAAAAGTACTGTCTTTTTCTAATTTGCTATACAAGGGGGCCTCAAAGCTAAAAGGGCATGTACCACTGTTTAATCTCGTATATGATTTTTCAGGAAAGACTATTTTTGGGTATGTTCTTGGTTTTGGGTTGTACACAGAATTTTTGCAAGACCCAAGAAAAAATAGCAATAGTCCAAAATAAAATGCAGTAATGATTCGAATTTTAAAATCCATGTTGGGGTAAAATCTCAAAGTATAGTAATTTGTATTTTCTCGATTCTTTTCTTTGTAACTGAGATAACTTTAAATTTATATTGTAATATTATAATTTCTTGTTCTTTTTTTGGCATTTCACTTGTTTGTTCCAGCACAAGGCCTGCAATTGAATCAGCGGAACCTCTAATCTCGTCCAATTGAAAAATGTCTAATCCGATTACCCGACACATATCATTTATAAGCGTTTTACCATCAAAAATATAATTGTTTGCATCCAGTCTGGTAAAGTTTAATTCATGTTGATCATCGAATTCATCTTTGATTTCACCTACAATTTCCTCCATGATATCTTCCAAAGTTACAATACCTGAGGTGCCACCATATTCATCTACAACGATGGCCATGTGTAACTTCTTTAGCTGAAAATCATTTAATAATTCATGAATTTTTCTGGACTCAGGAACATATAATAAATTTGTTCTGACAAGAGTCTGCCATTCAAAATCACTGGGTTTGTGTAGGTGCCCTATTAAGTCCTTAGCATATAAAATACCACTCATTTTATCAATATCATCCACATAAACAGGATATCTAGAATAACCATTTTCTTTGACAATTTTAATTACCTGATCAAAAGATTCAGACAAATCTATGCCATAGACATCTGTTCTGGAAGTCATTACTTGTTTGGTAGATACATCATTAAACTTAATGATCCCTTTAAGCATATAAGCCTGGTTTCCACTTTCCAACTCCTCACTGACTGCCAGGTCAATTGCAGCATCAAGGTCTTCTTTTGACCCTGAAGTACTCCCCATTCTTCTTTCCAGAATTTTTCTTTCCACTTTGCTACTCATTGCAACCAATAAGAAAGTGAATGGAGTCATGAGTATTCCTAAAAACCTTAAAGGAATGGCAACTAATTTCGAAAATTTGTAACTATTTAATTGCCCATAAATCTTTGGTGTTATCTCACCAAAAAGGAGAATAATAAATGTTGCACCAATAACGGCAACCAGAAAATTGAGAAATTTAGCAAGTTGATCAGGTCCAAAGGTAGTTAAACCAAAAACTTCCGATAGCCAAAATGAAAACCTTTCATAACTCGAACTTGGAATAAATTTATCCAAAACGGATTCCAACAAAAGTGCAATGCCAATATTGCAAATGGTATTACAAACCAGTAATAAAGCGAGTAATTTTTTCGTGTGCGTTCTTAGATAAAGGAGGACTTTAGACGATTCGTCTTCATCATCTTTCAAGAGCTCAATGTCAGTTGGCGAAAGGGACATTATGGCAACTTCGGAGCCACTAAATAGACCAGATAAAGCAATAAGAATAGCTAAAATAACTAGGTTACTCAAGTCATGAAGCCCAACTACCCCAAGAAAAATATATCCTAAAGAGGGCAAATTAGTTAGAGAAACCGGAACTTCCAAAAAATGTATTTAAGTTAAGATATGATAAATCAAAATGGCAAATCGTCCTCTGACACACTTGGATTAAAGTCATCACCGCCTTGCGATTCTTCTTTTTTTGTATCCAAATTAGCATTACCTGGGCTATTTGTCCCTTGAGTTGCGGAATGCTCTCTTTTCTCAAGTATTCTTAAAAGATCCACAGTGACTTCAGCTGAATAATGGTCTTTACCGTCACGGTCCTGCCATTTTCGGTGTGTAAGCTTTCCTTCCACATAGACCAACATGCCTTTACGCAAAACTTTTGCTCGTTCGGCAAGACCTCGCCACATAACTAAATCATGCCACTCCGTACTTTTTTGCCAATTTCCATTGCGGTCTTTATAATTTTCATTAGTAGCTAATGTAAAGTTGGCTCTAGGAACACCACTTTCAGTTGTTCTGATCTCCGGGTCTTTTCCCAGGTTTCCAATAAGGGTAACTTTATTGAGCATGCTTTTAACTATTTAATATTTTGGTCTAAAAATAACCTAATTATCTTGGGTACCGCAAAATTCTTTAAGTTTTTGTGATCTACCAATTTATAGTCCTTAATATTTTTTTGATTTAATTTAATGGTTAGACAAATTTTATGAAAAGAAACGAAAAGAAGTTGGTGCGTCAGACGATGTTCCATGAATACTGGATGAACGGTTTTAAAATCAACCAAATTTTGGCTTATGGTCTCCTTTAAGAAGACAGAAATGTCTGATTTTTTTAATTTGTTAGCTTTTGAAAATTCCAGTAGTGGGAACTCATATAATGAATGCCAAATATCCTTAGCCTTACGTTGCCTAATGAGGGTGTTGCCAACATTATCGTTTAAAACCAAATAATGAAAATACCTTTTTTTAAGTGGTTTAGCCTCTTTTTTAAGAGGTAACTCAGAAATAATATCTTGTTTGAATGCGACACATGAAAATCTAAAAGGACAATTTAAGCAGAGTGGTTTTTTGGGCGTGCAGACTGTTGCTCCAAAATTCATCAGGGCTTGATTATATGGACCAGGTCGATTAGAATCAAGCAATTCGTCAGCAAGTTTTTGAAAATACTTTTTTCCCTGGGATTCAAAAGGGTTTACTTCAATACCGAGTACCCTTGCCAGAACTCGTATAACATTGCCATCCAGTACCGCTTTTGGGATACTGTAAGCAAATGAAGAGATGGCAGCAGCCGTATAGTCACCAACCCCTTTCAGTGCACGAATTTCCTCATATGATTTTGGAAAAACGCCATTTTTTTCAAAATGAAGAAATTCGGCAGATTTATGAAGATTGCGTGCCCTGCTATAGTAACCTAAGCCTTCCCAAATTTTTAATAGATTTTCTAATGGGGCAGTCGCCAAAGTAGAAAGATCAGGAAATTCACTGATTAATCTGTGATAATAAGGAACAGCTTGTTCCACCTTAGTTTGTTGTAGAATTATTTCAGACAGCCAGATCCTGTAGGGGTCTTTTTCTTCTGTCCAAGGCATAAACCTTGGATTATTGGAAGACCAATCTAATAGGGTCTGCCTAAAATTTATTGGTTTAATCACGAAGAGAATTGCGTTTTGCGAAAAATCATTTACGGAATTCTATCCAGAAGATAAACCAAGCTTGTTAAAGCTGCAGATCCAAGGGCAAGTTCCCGAGGATGTACGGCTTGAATTCTATCGTTTTCAGTATGGTGAAAGTCAAAATATCTTTGTGAATCAGGCGTAAGTCCAAACAGAATACCCTTCTGATCTTTCAATGGGCCAATGTCTGCACCGGAACCCCCTTTAGCGAATTCTATTCCATAAGGCGAAAGTAGATCGTTCCAATTTCTGAAGTAGTGCGTATAATTCTTAAGAATACTTGTATCGCCATCATAGCTGAAACCCAACGGGGTAAACCCTCCGGCATCGCTTTCAATGGCTGCAAAGTGAAATTCACCATTGTTCTTAGAAACTTTAGCATATGTTGTGCCGCCGGCAAGTCCATTTTCCTCATTCATAAACAAAACACATCTGAGCGTTCTCCTTGGTTTGTAATTTAAATTTTTAAGTATGTGAAAGACTTCCATCGAATGTACGCATCCGGCTCCATCATCATGAGCTCCACCGCCCACATCCCAAGAATCCAAATGACCTCCAACCAAAATGATTTCATTTGGCTTTTCAGATCCTTTAATTTCGCCAATAACAGAATAGGAGGTTTTTGGTCCTCTGTCTTCACAGGATGTTTTTACATATAATTGAACCTCAGTTTGTTGTGTTAGTTTTGATAAAAACTCTGCATCATTTGTACTGATTGCCACTGCAGGAATAGGCTTTACTCCTGCTTCCCAAATAGTTACACCCGTATGTGGAAAATCATCCAGACGACCAGTCATAGACCTTATTACACAAGCTTTTGCACCTAGTTTAGCAACTGTATTCGGTCCAAAAACACGTTGATCAACTGCTCCTCCATATGCACCAAAAGTCCTAAATTGGGTAGGATCAAACGGTCTTGAAAAATAGGCAATTTTACCCTTTAATTTAGACCCCATGTTTTTTGCTTCCTCCAAACTCTTAATTTCTACAAGTTCTCCTGAAATACCTAATTCAGAACTTGACCCAGATCCACCTAATGCTAGAGCCTTCAGGCTTTCGGTTCCAATCAGGCTGTTGTTGATTATTTTAACCTCTTCTGGTGCACCCCGAAACCAATAATTAACTGTGCATTGCTGATTCCATACCGTATCAGTACCTAAGGTGTCAAGCACCTGATGTGTAAACTCAATGGCTGCAAGACTTTGGGGTGAACCTGCAATTCTACCCCCGATTTTCTCTGATAGATGGCCTAACCATTTATAGGATAATTGATTAGTCAAAGCAAGATCATAAATCTTTTTGATGTTAAAAACTTGTTCTTCATTTGACTGTGCAATTGTGTTTTCCGAAAATATCAAAACCAGAATGAACAAAGCTCCTGTTTTTAAAAAGCTAATTTTTGGCCTAACAATCATAATTTTAAAAGAGAGGGTTTAATAAATTTATTGGAGATCACTACGGTTACAATAAATTGCAAAGCTAAATATATTTTCTGATGGACGTTCCTTTGACCAATAATACCTTGCAGGGAAATGGCTTTAGTTCAACACTTTTTGGTTTTAAAGAAATGCAAAGGTATATTGGTGTTAGGGATATATACCGAATGTTAATTTTGATCCGGGATAAATTTATGTGAAAGGTTGATATTGTATTCGATTTCTCAAATTAATGTTTAATAATGTGTTTGAATGAACAATATGATCATTGGTCGGAATAGACACCTTTGGATTTTCTTATTTTTACTAGTTTCCAGAATAAGGTTTAATTTTAAGCTATCTCAGAAATGTGATTCATACAATCTTGATTTTGGTGAGTTAAATATTAGATTTGGATTGCAAATTTTATTTGTAATGTATAGATAAGTTTTAGAATGATAAAATGATAGTATATGCAATTTTTAGCCTAAAGAGAAATTACGCATAATTATCAAGATATTTCTCGGAAGTTGATTTTCTTATACAATGGCTGTAGGACCATTTAAATATCCTATTACAACTAAGATTAATTTTTGAAAGTTAATGGAATAAGACTTTGACCAGATATTTGGTTTAAGAAGGATTAAACAATATGTAACAAAGGAACAAAAAAAGGTCTTCAAAAAATTTGTAATATATTTTCTGGTCGATTATTTGAAATGTTTAAAAAATTGTCACTCATTTTATTTTTGATAATATATTTCAAAACTAATTTAAATTTTCAATATTGTGATTTTATCGTATAGTCAATTAATCAATTAAATTCGAATGAAATAGATTCAACATTCAAAAATGGTTTTTGATTGTTGCGATAAAAATTTGCGCATAAAAGGAACTTAGCTTACCTTTGAAATAGCTTTTTACAATTATTATTAAATGTTTTTAAATAATAGATACACAAATCTAAAAACCACTTTACTATGAAAAAAGGACTATTATTCTTTAGTTTAATTCTATTTAGTTTGAACATGAATGCTCAAACAGATGCCCAGATGAATCAGGCTGCTCAGGAAGCCGAACGCAAGGCTAAAATGGAGGCATCGATGAAGCTTGAGGACAAGGAAGGATGGGTAAAAAAGGCAGGTATAGGTCTAGACTTAGGTCAACTAATTAATGTGAATCCTTATATTGGGGGTGGATCCAATAGGATTGGAATCGGTGGTGCAATTGCCTATTCTGCAAACTACAAAAGAAATCTGCTTAAATGGAAGAATGATATAAATTTTAACTTAAGTACTCAGCGAATTGGATCTGGTATAATAGCAAGTGGATCTGATCAGCGTATTCCATTTGAGAAGGCTTTAGATATTTTTACAGTAGGATCTAATCTTGCCTACCAGGTTAAAGAAAATTCCCCATGGGCTTATTCTGCAGACTTCCTTATGATTTCTCAGTTACTACCTTCTCATGTAGATAGTGCCAGCAAGAAAACATATCTAAGTCCAACTAATGAAGGAGTGTATAATACTACTTTAGTATCCAAACTTTTTAATCCTGCAAATATCACCTTAGCACCTGGTATTAAATATCAGAAGTCTAAGAATTGGTATGCTTTCTTATCTCCTTCGGCACTAAAATTAATTTACGTAGCTGACCAGAATATAGCAAATTTGGGGGTTCATGGAACTAAAAAGAAGGAAAACAGTAATGAGTATGAAAAAAGCCAATTAGGATTAGGCGCTATGGCTAGAGTAGGATATTCTAACAAATTCTTTAAAAGATTAAATTATAACAGTGAGTTGATTCTCTATTCGAATTATTTGAATGAGCCACAGAATATTGATGTTAATTGGTTTAATACAATTGGAATTGAAATATTCAAGGGATTCAATCTTCAGTTTAAAGCCGATGCTTTTTATGATCATGATAAATTAAATTCTATAACGGATGCTGATGCAATAGGTGGATTGAGTGCTGCCACCGGAAGGAGGGTTAATATTATACAACAACTATTATTGACTTACAACAGAAACTTTTAGTTACTTTTTGCAAAATCGTAAAAGGTCTGAAAATGAGAATTTTCAGACCTTTTACATTTAAGACATAATATTTAAAAAAACTTATGAAACACTCTTTGTCAAAGACTACTTAACAAAATGCTTTAACATAATAACTTCTTGGGTGGTCAAATGACGAAATCTTCCTCTGGCAAGATTTTTTTTAGTGAGTCCGGCGTAATAAACCCTATCCAATTTTTTAACTTCATATTGAAGGTGTTCAAATATTCTTCTCACAATACGGTTTTTTCCACTGTGAATTTCTATTCCTATTTCATCCTTCTTTCCTTCAACGAAATCTATTCCATCTACCTCAGCCTTACCATCCTCCAGCATTATGCCAAGAGCAATTTGTTCGAAATGCTTTTTTGTAAGTGGTTTGTCTAGAACAACATGATAGATTTTCTTAGCTTTATGTGAAGGGTGTGATAATTTTTGTGAGAGTTCTCCATCATTGGTTAATAACAATAGGCCGGTAGTGTTTCTGTCCAATCTACCTACGGGATAAACCCGTTCTTCAACTTTTCCTTCCAATAGATCTATAACTGTTTTACGCGTCCTTTCATCCTTCAAAGTTGTTATGGTATCTTTTGGCTTATTCATCAGGATGTAAACTTTCTTTTCTTCTGGCCTTATGTTTTTACCATCATAACTTATTTTATCTGCAGATTGAACCTCATAAGCAGGATTGGATTCAACCTTACCATTAACCAATATTTTTCCTGATTTTACAAGATCTGCGGCTTGGCGACGGGAACAAATGCCGCAATGAGCGACAAATTTATTTAACCTCATCGGTTCGTCTCCGGCTTTTTTTAAGGTTTTAGAACGGGATGGTATCTTCATCATTTATTTTAGAAGGAATGATTCTTACATTAGGTCCAGAACCTAAACCAAACATACCTTGTTCTTCATCATAAGGAACAAATTTAGCAAATTGTTCCTTAAAAACCATTTTAACGGTATCGGTAGCCCCATTTCTATGTTTGGCAATAATTAATTCAGTGAGACCTCGGACAGATTCCATGGGATCTTCCAATTCATAATAGTCAGGGCGATAAATGAACATAACCATATCCGCATCCTGCTCAATCGCTCCTGATTCCCTAAGATGTGAAAGTTGAGGACGCTTATTTCCAGTCCCTGTTTCCACTTGTCGATTCAACTGAGAAAGTGCAATAACAGGAATGTTTAATTCTTTTGCAAGGCCTTTCAATGCTCTGGATATGGATGAAATTTCTTGTTCACGACTGCTTCTTTTATCTGAACCGCCAATAGTCATCAATTGCAGGTAATCGATAATTACCATTGTAATACCATGATTTTGATGCAATCTTCTACATTTTGCCCGAAGTTCAAAAACATTTAAGGATGGGGTGTCATCTATAAAAATTGGCGCTTCACTGAGTTTTTCGATAGCAAAATTAAGCTGTGTCCATTCGTACTCTTCAAGTTTGGCATTACGCATTTTGCTACCTTCTATTTCCGCTTCCATGGAAATGAGACGATTTACTAACTCTAAATTATTCATCTCAAGAGAAAATAGAGCCACTGGCTTTTTATAGTCCATCGCAGCATTTCTAGCCAGTGCAAGCGTAAAGGATGTTTTACCCATTCCTGGTCTGGCTGCAACGATGATCAAGTTCGATTTTTGCCACCCAGAGGTAAGCTTATCCAGGTTGGGAAATCCAGAAGGAATACCGGTTATACCTTCTGCAGAATGTGAAAGTTCCTCCAAACGCTTCATGGCTTCTCTCGCAAGAGAGGCAACGGTTTTATATCCTTTTCGGAGGTTCTTATCGGTGATTTCATAAAGACTCTGCTCTGCCAAATCCAACATGTCCAAAACATCTTTGGTATCGTCAAATGCATCTTTTATGATCAAACTGCAGACTCGAATCAGTTCTCTTTGAACATATTTTTGGGCAATAATTCTGGAATAATATTCTGTATTGGCAGAAGAACTTACTTTGTTGGACAATTCAAGTATGTAAGGAAGGCCACCAATGGTTTCCAATTCCTCCATTTTTCTAAGTTCTTCAGTTACGGTCAGAATGTCCACTGGTTGTGAATGCTCAAACAATTTCAGCATTGCCTTGTAAATCGTTTGGTGCACAGGGCTATAGAACGACTCAGGCCGAAGAATTTCCATAGCAGTTGAAATGGCATCTTTATCCATCATTACAGCGCCCAATACAACTTCTTCGAGTCCTATGGCTTGTGGTTGTAAACGCTCATAAGCCAAACTAGAAAAATCAGCCGGGCGCTTTCCTCCCGGAGTAGCACTAAAACTTTTATTAGGATTGGTAAGTGAATTGCTCATGTTTTAAAATCAGTGGCAAAAATAAGCTGTATCACATCAATAAAAAATTACATATAAAAAAAGGGTAATGTTAAAAAGACTTTATTTACTGTGGAAAACTTGTTGGTAAAAGCTGGTCAAATTTATAGGTTTTTTGCTACAAATTCAAATTTTCTATAATATGAATTTCGTGTTTTAAATGCAGCCTTCATTATCAAGCTATTATTAATCTTTTTTATAATATTAATCGATGCTTAGTTTGCTGGAAGAGAAATTGAGCAATAAAAAAAAAGCACTCAATTAGAGTGCTTTTAAGATTTTGGATGTTAAAATATTTTTTGTATATTTATTTATTTAATATATATCACTTTGACTTTCCTATATTATCTAATTTTTTTTGAACCTCGCCAACGATTTTGGTTTGGGTCTCCACGTCTGCTTTCGTTCGGACTTGGTCTTTCTCATTATTAACAATATTCTCTTCTGCTTTCTTGATTTTTAACTTAGCTTCTTCTATGTCTTTATGATATGCTATGTTATCTTTTTTTAATTTTTCTAGATTTTTATTGATCTTTTTTAGCAATTCAGCTTCTTTATCAAGTTCTTGCCGAACCATTTCACGTTGAACTTCAAAACCAAATTCAGTCATAAATATTTTTGCTTGTTCAAATTCATTGGGATACTTATTTGAATTCAAGAATCCGGATTGTAAATCAAAGAAAGCAACAATCTCAGAATCTAGAATCAAAGAATAAATGTCCATTGGGTTAGTGCTAAAAATAGTTTTAATCACAGCGCCATTGATATATAACTCGTCTGCCTTTTTATTTTTTGCAAGTTTGCCATAATCTTTTGTGTATCGTTTCCACACTTTTTCAATCATTTTAGATGATGCTTCTGGAATGGTAACTTTAATACCACTTTGCACCCCAAGACTCATTTGACGACTTACCTCACTTACCTGGGCCAGGATTAATCTCCCAGAAAAGCAAAACAAGGTGACCATAAATAATAACTTTTTCATTTTCATAAAATTGTTTAATAAAAAAATAACAATACCTACCAAATTGTTGCCCTGAATAGGCAATCACACATCAATGGGACACTTTTTAAGCTCAAAAAGTTCAAAAAGATTGATATTAAAATGAATAATAGTGAAATGTACAGATTTACCCCATAATTTGCATACTTCTGAGATTTAGTTGAATAAGTTATGATATTTTTAATTTAGAACATTTTAGAAGCTTTTCTTTTAAAATATCCATTGAATAAGATTCTCTCTTTACATTAGCTGCTTTAAACATAAATACAATGAATTCACTATTACATCTAGATAAGGTAAACAAGGAATATGTTAATGTTAAGGCTGTTAACCAAGTTAGTTTTGATGTACCAGAATCCTGTATATTTGGTTTACTTGGTCCAAATGGGGCTGGCAAAACTTCATTGATCAGAATCATTACGGGTATTACAAGGGCTGATACAGGCAAAGTGCTTTTAATGGGTCAAAATATATCCGACTTACAGAATCCTTCTATTGGATATATGCCAGAGGAAAGAGGACTCTATAAAAAAATGAAGGTAGGAGAACAACTTATCTATTTATGCCGCTTAAAAGGATTTTCCAAAATTGAAGCAGAACGATCTGTCGTTCATTGGATGAAAAAACTGGATATTCAGTCTTGGTGGGGTAAAAAAGTGGAGGAATTGTCTAAAGGAATGTCCCAAAAAGTTCAATTTATTGCAACTGTTGTGCACAAGCCAAAGCTTATCATTTTGGATGAACCATTTTCCGGATTGGATCCTATAAATTCAAATATTATAAAAGATGAAATTATTCAACTGAAAAATGAAGGGGCCAGTATTTTGTTTTCCACCCACAGAATGGAACAAGTCGAAGAGCTTTGTGAGGAAATTGTGCTCATCAATAAAGGTAAAGTTGTCTTGAGCGGGCCGGTTCTAGATATCAGAAAAAAATATAAGGAACATGTTTTTGAAATCAAATTCGAAACTGAAATTCCATCTGATTTATCGACTCAATTTGAAACCATTCTTCACGAACAACATCGTATGGTTATTAAGTTGCGTCCTGATGAAACGCCAAATCAAGTGCTCCAGTTATTGATTTCAAGAAATTTACAGATCGTCTCATTCAGTGAGATACTTCCCACTTTTAATGATATTTTTATACGTACCGTAAATGAATCCAACCATGAGTAAACTCGGATTAATCATTAGTAAGGAATACAGCACAAGGGTAAAAAATAAAAAATTTATTTTAACTACGCTACTTACCCCATTAGGATTTTTATTATTTTTTATTGTTGTAATGTTCATTTTCAGTAATGAAAGTGATAAACAATACAGGGTGGTGATTTCTGATCAAAGCCAGGCAAATATGAACGTTCCTGAGAACACGAAGAGGTTTGTATTTACCTCCTCTAATGAACCATTGGACAGTTTAAAGCAAAAATGCAAACAAGACAAACTGGATGCAATTTTGGTTCTTCCTAAATTTGCAGGAATAGAGGTAAAAAACTATACTGCATATTATTATTCTGATAAGACTTTGGATATTGAAATGGAATCCAGGTTGAGTAAATACCTTAATGCAAGCATTCGATCACACAAAATGAAGATCCTAAATCTTAATCAAAGTGAATTGGAAAAACTTGAAACAGATATAGCCATTGATCCCGAACCCATATCAGATGACGTACAGGATAAATCAAGTTATACTTCTAAGATAGCAACCATCTTAGGAGGTGTAATGGGTTATATTATATTTTTTATTATTTTTCTTTATGGAGCATCTGTTATGCGAGCTGTAACTGAAGAAAAGATCAACCGAATAGTAGAGGTCATTATATCTTCTGCAAAAGCATCCGATCTCATGCTCGGTAAAATTATTGGGGTTGGGTTGGTTGGCTTAACCCAAATTTTGATTTGGCTAATCCTGATTCCAATGATTTATTTAGTTGTTTTATCCTTCTCGGGTCTCAAGCCACAGGACATGCAGGAAATGAGCACCAACATGGGGAATCAATCTGTTGAACAAATGGAGAATATTCAGTTTGTCATACAGGAATTAGGCAATTTGAATTGGTTGAATATTTTTATCATGTTTTTACTTTATTTTGTTGGTGGATATCTTGTTTATGCTGCTATGTTCGCTGCCATTGGGGCGGCTGTTGGTGATGATGTCCAGGATTCTCAGTCTCTGACCATGTTTGTAAGTATTCCCATAATCCTTGCCATTTACATAATGTTTCAGGCCATAAGAGAACCGGATAGTAACCTGGCCATATTTGCAAGTATTTTTCCTCTGTTTTCACCAATTGTGATGCCAGCTATGATTCCTTTTGATCCTCCGTTTTGGAGAATTGCCGTATCCTTGTTTGCTCTATTTGGTTTTGCTTATCTAGTTGTTCTAATGGCCGGGAAAATTTTCAGAACAGGAATACTTATGTATGGAAAAAAAGCAAGTATAAGTGAAATTATAAAATGGGTATTTATAAAGCAATAGTTTGTATTTAAAATGACTATTAGCGGTTTTACTTTTATGCGGAATACCGCAAAACTTTATTATCCTTTAGTGGAGTCCATATTGTCCATCTTACCTATTGTGGATGAATTTGTGATTGCTTTAGGAAAAGGAGATGATGACGATATTACGCCCATGCTGCTGAACTCCATTGAAAACAAAAAAATTAAAATAATACATACACTTTGGGATGCTGCGAAATTTCCCAATGGTACAGAATATGCGCACCAGACAGATATTGCAAAAGAAAATTGTAATGGTGATTGGTTATTATATTTGCAATCAGATGAAGTGGTGCATGAAAAATATCATACCATTATTAAAACTTATTGTGAAAAATATTTGAATGATGTAAATGTAGATGGATTTTTATTTGGGTATAAACATTTTTTTGGTGATTATTCTCATTTTATAGATGATCATGGTTGGTATCAAAATGAAATTCGTATTATTCGAAACATTCCGGAAATAAGATCATGGGGAGATGCACAGTCATTTAAAAAAGTGAATCCGGACGATTTTGAACATTATCGACAAAAAAATAAAACCAGTAAGTTAAATGTGGTTCGAATTCCTGCAGAAATTTACCACTATGGTTGGGTAAGACCACCTGCTTTAATGCAAACCAAGTCAAGGGCTATGGATAAAATGTATCATGACCCATCCAAGGTGGAGGAGGAATACAATAGTAAATCGATAAATTTTGATTATGGAAATCTTTCCAGGCTAAATGAATTTAAGGAAACTCATCCTGAAGTGATGAATAGTTTCATGCTTAAATTTAATTGGGCAGAGGAATTAAATTTTAATTCTTCTTATAAACCAAAAAGAAATTTAATGAAACATGAAAAGTTGAAATATAGAATACTCACATTTATAGAAAAAAAATTCTTTCGTGGCAAGCATTTATTTGCCTTTAAAAATTGGAATGTGATTAACAAATGACTTTAGGGTATTTTTCTATACATAAATTTATGCTTGAATGACATTTGAAGATTATAAAAGTCTTGCACCTATTTTGCCCGGAGAACCTGGAATTTACAAGTTTTTGGATGGGAAAGGGATAATTCTATACGTTGGTAAAGCAAAAAATTTAAAAAACAGAATTAGCTCTTATTTTGGCGACAAAAAGCAAATAACCGGGAAGACCAAAGCACTTGTTAAAACAGCTCATCGAATTGAATATACGCTTGTTGAGACTGAACATGATGCATTACTGCTGGAAGCAACTTTAATAAAAAAGAACCAACCTAGGTATAATGTAATGCTAAAGGATGGTAAGAGTTATACATACATTTGTATTAAAAATGAATCCTTTCCACGGGTATTTTTCACCAGAAGAGTAATTCGGGATGGGTCAACTTATTTTGGACCCTACACATCCAAGCACAGAACTGAGACCATACTTGATTTGGTTAAAAAATTATTTCCTCTAAGAACATGTGCACTGAATTTGTCTGAAATGCAGATACTAAAAAATAAATACAAGGTTTGCCTGGAGTATCACATTAAAAATTGTAATGGGCCTTGTGTTGGTCTTGAGGAGGCATTACTTTATAATGAACGGATTGCGCAAATTAAAAATATTCTTAGAGGTCATTTCAAGCCGGTGAAAGATTATATTTTTCAAATGATGTCTACATGTGCAGAGAAACTGGATTTTGAGAAAGCCCAGCAATGGAAGGAAAAACTGATGGTCATGGAAGATTATCAAAGTAAAAGTACTGTAGTAAGCACATCTATTGCAGATGTAGATGTCTTTTCGATAGCACAAGATGAAGAAAACGCTTACATCAATTTTATGAAGGTAATAAATGGATCTATCAATCAAACCATTACTATAGAGGCGGATATCAACCTTGAAGAAGATAGTTCCATCATGTTGTCACTTGCTGTTGAAAAAATTCGCAATCAGTACAATAGTATTGCTCCCGAAATTATTGTTCCATTTTTGATTAATCCTCAAGAGGGAAACCCCATCATTACAATTCCTCAAAGAGGGGATAAAAAGAAATTGCTTGAGTTGTCTGAAAAGAATTCACAATATTTTCTTTTGCAAAGAAGGAAGGAAAAGATTAACAGGACAGCAAAACAATCCCCGGCTGAGCGAATACTTAGTACATTAAAAAGAGATCTCAATATGGAAGATATGCCTCTGTATATTGAGTGTTTTGACAATTCCAACATACAGGGTGCAAATCCAGTTTCTGCATGTGTGGTATTTAGAAATGCAAAACCTTCTAAAAGGGAATACAGACATTTCAATGTGAAAACAGTGATTGGTCCGGATGATTTCTCCACCATGGAAGAGGTAGTATTTCGCCGATATAAACGGTTGTTGGACGAAAATGCAAGATTGCCACAATTAGTCATCATTGATGGAGGAAAGGGTCAACTATCATCTGCCATGAAATCTATCGATGCACTGGGTCTGAGAGGAAAGTTGGTCATCATAGGTATTGCCAAGAAACTTGAAGAGATCTATTTTCCGGAAGATCCTGTTCCCTTACACATCAATAAAAAATCCGAAAGCCTAAAACTTATCCAACAATTAAGAAATGAAGCGCATAGATTTGGAATTAGTTTTCACCGGAGCCAAAGGTCCAGATCAATGATTCGTACTGAACTGAACGAAATTCAGGGTATTGGTGAAAAAACAGCCCAAAAATTATTGAGCCATTTTGGTTCTGTAAAGCAAATTCAATCTGCAGACAGTGAAGAAATCAAAAATCTAGTCGGACAAGCCATCACCAAAAAATTACTGGACCATTTTAACAAAATCAGCTTTGAATAAAATGGGTATGAATTCAGTTTTTATGGTCATTGAGTAAAGAAAATTGAATTTAAATGGACAGATATGTTAAATAAAAAACACATCAAGCTAATCTTAGATGCGTGGGCTTGTATTTTTAATGGTTTCTTGTAAGCATGCTTGAATAATACTATCCATAGGGACAATGATCCAACATTACCAATCTAGGGTTTGAACCTTGTGGAATCAAGGAGCTTATGTGCAAGACATTTTGCTCATATGAGAATTTAGACCAAAAACTTGGAAAAATGATTGAATTTTGTGTTGATCTCTTTGGGAATCAGGCAGAAAGCTATTACCTTTGCATGGCTTTTTGGAAACCCTTTCAAAAAGTCTTTTTTATTATTATAATATATTGATTTTCAGACAAATAAGTAAATCAGAATGGGATTAATTACGAGTATTAGAAAACGTCTATGGGTAGTAACAGTGCTGATGGCACTGGCATTAGTGGGTTTTATTGTAATGGACATGAGTTCCGGAAGGTCTTCCTGGTTTTTTAATAACCCGGATAGTATTGGGGAGGTAGCGGGTGAAAAAATCAGTTGGAAAGAATTTCAAAAAACTGAAAATGTTTTGTACCGTAATGCTGATGTTGACTTTTTTGGTCGAAAAGAGTACATATGGCATCAGGCTTTAGAAAGGGCTATTTTTGAAAAAGAGTCAAAATATAACGGTATTGGTGTTAGTGAGGCCGAACTTCGTGAGTTAGAATTTGGCAACAACCTTTCTCCTATAATTGAAAGAAATTTCAGGGATCCTAATACAGGTCAGGTATTGAGGGAACAATTGAATCAATTCCAAAAAGGTATTGAGAACCAGGACCTCCCGCCAGAAGCTAAAGAGTTCTGGGCTGTTCAGGAAAAAGAAATAATCAAGGACAGAATGGGTAAAAAGTTGGAAAACATTGTCCGAAATGCTTTATACATGCCTAATTTCATGGTAGAACGCCACTTTGAAGAAAGTAATGCCAAGGTGAGTTTTGTATTCAGTAGATTACCTTATGATTTGATTAAAAATGAAGAATTGGACATCAAGGATGAAGACATTGAGAAATATATTGCTAAAAAAGCGTCCATTTTTAGAAATGATGAAGAAACCAGAGATATCAAGTATGCTGTAATTTCTGTTTCACCTTCTTCTTCCGATTCTGCAGCAATCAGAAAAATTCTTGAGGATAAAAAGGAGTCTTTTCGCATTGCATCAAAGGATTCAACTTTTATTGTAACCAATTTAGGTAAATGGGATGAGGCCTATTCTACTACTTCTGAAATTCCTTTAAGTATCAAAGACAGCATATTGAACATGAATGTCGGAGATGTTTTTGGACCATATGTGGAGGCTGGTGAGTATAGATTAAGTAAGATATTAGGCAAAAAAATTCTTCCGGATTCAGTAAAATCCCGTCATATTCTACGTCGGGTGAGTACGAGAGAAGAGTACGCATCTGCTTCTAAATTAATCGATAGTCTCAAAACATTGATTGAGAGTGGTAAGGGACGTTTTGACTCATTAGCCATGCAATTTAGCCAGGATCCTGGTTCTGGCATTAAAGGTGGAGATCTTGGTTATACCACCCTTGGTACTATGGTTAAGCCTTTCAACGATATTATATTCTATAAAGGTGAGACAGGAAAACTATATGTAGTACCGACTCAGTTTGGTCTGCACCTCATTCAGATTACCGATCAAAAATTCATCAGTAAACAACCAGGAATCCGATTAGGTACAATTGTGGAAGCTATTCAGCCGGGAGATGAAGTATTGGATAGTAAATTAAGTGAAGCACAAAGGTTGGTGGAGGAACATAATTCATTGGCTTCTTTGGAAAAAGCAATAGATGATGGAAACACCTATGTGCTTGAGATGGCGGGCAATATAAAAGCGAATGATTACAAGCTTGGCAAACTTGGAGAAAACGCCAGCAATACATGCAGGGATATAATCCGCTGGGCATTTGAGAAAAAGACAAAAGTTGGTGATGTCTCTCCGGAAGTTTATTCACTACAGGACCCTGTTAAAAAATTTACTAATCGTTTCATCGTAGCTGCACTTTCAGGAATTAATCCTAAGGGATTGCCAAAGGCAGCGGCTGTGAGAGATCTTGTGATAGAGGACGTCAGAAAAGACAAAAAATTCGAGATCCTAAAATCTAAAATTGGAACTGTAACAGATATTAACGGGAAATACGGAGAATACGAAGTGAAGGTTGATTCAGCAAGTGAAACTACTGTTAATGGTCAGCAGATTCCAGATTATGGTTATGAACCCGATTTAGTTCCACAGATTGTTAAACAAGGTAAAGGAAATGTTGGAGGCCCTTATCGAGGGGAAAGTGGTGTTTATGTCGCTAAGTTGTTAGATATAACTACCCCTGGAAAAGCAGCAAATCTCGAAAATTTCCGAAGATTTTACAAACACACAGCTTCCAGTACTTGTATGAGTTACCTTGTACAGGCATTAAAGAAGAACTATAAAGTTAAGGATATGAGATCTAAGTTTTATTAATGGTCTTTTAAATAAAAATACAAAAAGCCTCTTTAGAAATAAAGGGGCTTTTTTATTAGGTCTAAAAGATTTTGTTAAAAAAGACGTTATCAACTCATGAATTTCCTATCATCCGTATTAAAATTCGCCCTTTTTATTTTAATTGCACTCTCGTGTAACAGAGTAAAAGTCATTGAGATTAAGAATGATCAGGGGGTTTTGATAGAAAGGATTACCACTAGCCTTAGAGATACCGGAAGACTAAAGGATGGGTTTTATGAAAAATTTGATGAACTAGGGCGACTTTTGGAAAGTGCAAATTATAAGGATGGAAAGTTAGATGGAGAAAGAAAAATTTATGAAAAAGGCCTACTTTATAGCCTTGAAAATTATAAAATGGATTTATTTGACGGACCATACAAAGTTTTCTACCCAAACGGGCAACTCCAACTTGAGTGCAAATATATTAATAACGAAATGAGTGGTACATTGAAAGCATATTATCCTGGTGGACAACTTAAGGAGATTGTGCAGATGAATGGAAGTCAGGAAAATGGACCTTTCGAGGAGTATTATGAAAACGGAAAAATTAAGGCTCAGGGGTCATATAAGAATGGTCCAAACGAAGAAGGATTACTTAATTTATACGACAGCCTTGGAACTTTAATAAAAAAAATGAACTGCAAGGAGGGAATCTGTTCCACCATCTGGTCAACAGAATTGGATAGCACTAAAACTAATTGATATGCCTGATTTTAAACCAGTACAATACACCACTTCGTTAATTAATTTGTCTACAGAACAAAATAGAGTTATTTCAACTTTTACTATTCTTGCTTTCTTTTTGACATCTTGTTTTATTCCTGAAGCAAAGGCACAAACCGGAGGTTATGCTTCATACTTTTTTTTAAATCTCTCTCCATCTTCAAGAAATACTGCACTTGGATCACACGCAATGTCTTATTCAAGTTACGATGCGGGAACGGCATTACTAAATCCAGCTTTGATCAATGAAAAAATGAGTACCTCACTTAATTTTTCACATCAATTTTATTTTAGCCAAATTGGATCAGGGCACTTTTCTTATACTCTTAAACCCGGAAGATGGGGTCTCCAATGGCAGGCCGGAATTCAATACCTAAATTCCTCCTCCATTCCATTGGCAGATATTTATGGTCAGATTAATGGAGAATTTAAAGTTAGGGAATCTGCTTTTTACATTGGCGGAGCGAAACAATTGAATGAAAGAATAAGGGCTGGAGCAAATATTAATTATATTTTTAGCAGCCTTGGTCTTGCGAGCTCTAATGCTTTGGGTTTAAGCATTGGGATGCAGTATTATAATCCAGTAAATAAAACATCGTTGGCATTTGTAGTTCGAAATCTTGGTTTTAGCTTTGATGCTTATGAAAAAGTAAGAGAAAATTTACCATTGACTTTGGAATTAGGTATTTCAAAGCGATTGAAGCATTTACCTTTTATCTATCATATAACTGCCCATCACCTAGAGCGATGGAATGTCAGGTATGATGACCCCCTTATCAGTCAATCTGGCAACTTATTTGAGGAGATAAAGAACAAAAGTGATTTTAATAAAATAAGCGATAATATCTTAAGACATCTTGCCTTTGGAGGTGAGATGCTCTTAGGTAAAAAGGAAGCCATCAGTCTGAGAATAGGTTATAATCATCTTCGTCGTAAGGAACTTAATGCAAAGGATTACGCCTCTTTTTCTGGTTTGTCTTTTGGCATGGGATTTAAAATATCTAAGTTTAAATTAGATTATTCTTATGCACTTTACCATATTGCAGGTGGCACAAACCAGCTAACATTACAGACACAATTGAGTAGTTTTATAAAGGAACGGAATTTATAAACTCATTTTATTTTAAACTTTTGTCCTTATTTGGATTAGGACAGGCATTCGCCTAAATAGTCCATAGAAATTATTTGATAACATTACAAATTGAATGATTTTTCATCAATTATTGGCTCCAAAAATTTTATAGTACGTTTTATTTTTTCTTGTAACCTATTAATAAAATTTTTACGATCTTTTAGATTTCCTTTAGATAGAGGTGCAGATGTGTCGATGATTCGATTAAACCATTTAAAAGTGTAGTCACAAAGTGAGGGATTGTAGCTTTTCATAAAATTTGGATTATCATAGGTATTATAAACACATCGCATTACTTTGCTTTCCACATAAGCAAGAATATTGGTATGTGCTATTTCATTGTTATACAATTCAAAACTACCAACCAGCTTATCAGATTTTTTCATGGATGATTTGTTGGAATTTTCACATAACTCTTCAATATTATCCACCAACAATAATAATTCTTGACAAAGATCCAGGGATGCTAATGGATCTTTCATCAAGCCGGATTCAAGGAAATACCTAATTTGGTTTAGTGTATTGTCAAGAATTCCAACATTCCAAACTTCTATGCTGTTAACAGACATAAATAAGTTTACAATATTTTTGATTTGACGTTTGAAAAGATCATCATTGTCATATTGAGAATAATCAAATGAAATCATTTGGTATTTATCATCTCTCCATACCGTATTATAAAAAACATGGAATTTGAATGCAGCTAGTTTTGGTGATGTACAGTAGTAGAACATTGGGAGTTCTTTTGTAGCATAATATATCGTTGGGTCAAGTCGATATAGACTTTGGAGATCGGTCTCTAATGATTGAAGAAATTGATTTACATTTTTAACATTACCTTTTATTGCCGGAAAATCAAAGTTAATAAGGTTCTCATTTAAACCTAAAATTTCATCAAGACTGATCTTATAATGGGCACAAAGTATCCCTGCCTCTTCAAGACCAATCGCAGACTCACCTTTAATTTTTTTGTAAACGCTTGATTTTTGAATATGCAACAACTCACTAATATCATCGACAAGATTTTTCTTTTCCTTATAGTAAGTTGACTCAATTGTTTTAAAAAGCGTAACGCTTAAATGATCAGGCATTATATCATAATTTATTAGGCACTAAAATAGTTATTTTTGCATAATTGAATTGAGTAGAAGAATGAAAGATACATTTGAAGAACTGCGTAATACCTTATCTGGTGACTTTTATGATGACCCTTTATATACCGGTATTTATGCGACAGATGCCAGCAATTATCAAATAAAGCCGAAAGCAGTCATTTGCCCCAGGACGGAGGAGGATGTTGAAATTGTTATGAAATATGCTTATGAACATCATATACCTTTACTGGCAAGAGGTGGAGGTACCAGTTTAGTAGGACAAACAGTGGGAGAAGGGTTTATCCTGGATTTTACAAAATACATGAATTCAATCTTGGAGCTTAATCCGGAGCAGAAATGGGCATGGGTCCAACCAGGTCTTGTGCGGGATGATCTAAACAAGCAATTATCGGTTCATAGTCTTCATTTTGCCCCGGATCCTGCGACCAGTAGCAGGGCTGCTATGGGCGGTATGATAGCCAATAATTCATCTGGCACAAGGAGCATAATGTATGGTAAAACATTAGATCATGTACTGGAATTGAAAGTTATGCTTGATGACGGAAGTGTCCTTCTGTGTAAAGATGTAAGTGGAAGGGAATTAGAGCAAAAGCTTGAAATGAAAAGTCGGGAAGGAGATCTCTACCGTACATTATTTCGTATTGTAAATGAAAATCAAGCTGAAATCGCAGATAAGTTTCCAAAGGTCATGCGAAGGGTTGGAGGATATAACCTCGATGAGTTTTTAGGGCAAACATGGAATCTGAGTAGGTTAATTGTTGGAAGTGAAAGCACACTTGCCATAATTTTAGAGGCAAAAATTAATTTGGTACCTAATCCAAAATTTCAGTCTGTATGTGTAGTTCACTTTCATTCTTTTTATGATTCAATTGCACATGTTAGAGAAATCGTAAAGTTTGGTCCTGCTGCAGTAGAGTTACTTGATGGAATGTTGATTGAACGAAGCAGAGAAAACCTGGAAACTAAAAATTATTGTGACTTTATAGAAGGAGATCCACAAGGAGCATTAATTGTAGAATTTTACGGTGAATCAAAGGAGGATGCTGAATTCAAAGCAAATCAAATGATTGCTGACCTTAAAGAGCAAAATCTTGGTTATGCCCACCCGCTATTTTCGGATAAACAGAAAATTGAAAACATTTTTACCGTCCGTAAAAAAGGATTAGGACTTTTAATGGGTGTAAAAGGGAATAGAAAACCCATTGCTTTTATTGAAGACGCAGCAGTTCCTTTAGAGAGTCTGGCTGACTATATCATGGAAGTTTTTGAAGTGTGCAGGGAGCATGACACTCCGGTGATTGCATATGCACACGCAAGTGTAGGATTATTACATGTTAAACCATTACTTGATCTCAGGGACCAGGAGGACATTGAGAGAATGAAAAAGATTTCTCTCGCTACACTTGAGTTGGTAAAAAAATATAAAGGATCCTGGAGCGGAGAGCATGGTGATGGCTTGGCTCGCAGTCCTTATAATGAATCATTTTTTGGTAGTAAACTATACCAAGCTTTCAAAGAGGTAAAATCGGTTTTTGACCCTAGAAATATTCTCAATCCAGGAAAAATTGTAGACGCCCCCTCTGTAGATAAAAACCTTAGATATGGTCCTTCTTACAAGGACAAAGCTGTTAAAACAATGTTCCACTATCGTGCTGAGGGTGGTTTTCATGATGCAGTCCATCTTTGTAATGGGGTAGGAGAATGCAGAAAAACGATGGGAGGAACGATGTGTCCCAGTTTCAGAGCGAGTTTGGATGAGAAAGACAGCACAAGAGCCAGGGCAAACGCATTAAGGCTCGCCATAAGTGGGCAATTGGATAATTTGGGACTTAACAGTCCTCATTTATTGGAAGTGATGGATCTTTGTCTTTCATGCAAAGCATGTAAATCTGAATGTCCAAGTAATGTAGATATGGCAAAGCTTAAGTCTGAGGTTTTACATCATCAACATCAGGAAAATGGAGTGGGTATGGCAGACAGGCTGATTCTTTATCAACACAAGTTATCTAATATGGCAAGTGGAACACTATCACCTTTGGCGAATTCACTTTTAAAAAGTAATTGGTTTAGAAAGTTATTGGAACATTTTTCAGGTTTGGATGCAAGAAGGGTCTTACCACTTTATTCATCTAAACCATTCCAACTTAAAACAAATAAGGATATTAGGAGTGGTACCCGACAAGTGGTTCTTTTTGCAGATACTTATATAAAATTCCATGACCCGGAAATTGGACATTCTGCAAAAAGTTTATTAGAGTATTTGGGCTATGATGTGCATATATTTCAAGAGGGATGTTGCCAGAGACCTGCTATTTCAAGGGGTTTATTAGAACATGCCAAAACCGAGGGAAGGAAAACCCTTGAATCTTTAGAATCATATATGAAAGCAGGATTACCTATATTGGTGTGTGAACCCAGCTGCGCCAGCTCACTTAAAGATGATCTTGCAGACTTAATGGATGATGAAAATTGGTTATCATATAGTCATTTGATTTTTCTTTTGGAAGATTTTTTGATGATTGAGAAATCTAAAGGAAATTTAACAAAAGAAATAAAATTTAAGAGCGGTTCATACTTAATGCATGGACACTGTCACCAGAAATCAATTTTTACTACTGCCTCAATACATCAATTATTTAATCAACAATCTGATGTTGTTTTAAAAGAAATTAATTCCGGGTGTTGTGGAATGGCGGGTTCGTTTGGATACGAAAAAGAGCACTATGTTGTTTCCGAGAAAATTGGAAATCTTTCTTTGTTGCCAGAAATTAGGGAAGCAAATAAAAATGAATTTATTCTTGCTCAAGGATTTAGCTGCAGACATCAGATTGAACATTTCACGGGAAGAAAGCCCATTCATTGGGTGGAATCAGTGGATACAAATCATTAATTTTTATCAACCTTTGTAATATGAAATATTCTGAGGCTATAAATTATATGTACAGCCAGCTTCCTATGTTCCACCGTATAGGTAAAGAAGCATTGAAAAAAGATCTAACCAATATTAAACAACTTTGCAATTATTTTGAGCATCCTGAAAAAAGTTTGAAGTGCATACACATTGCCGGAACCAACGGTAAAGGTTCAGTTTCTCATATGTTGGCTTCCGTTTTGACAGCCCATGGCTATAAAACCGGACTTTATGTTTCACCTCATTACAGGGATTTCAGGGAAAGAATTAAAATAAATGGTAAATTAATTTCAAAAAGATATGTAAGTGATTTTATATCTGAGCATAAAATTTTTATTGAACAACTTAACCCTTCATTTTTTGAAATTACAGTAGCGCTAGCATTTAAGTACTTCAAAGAACAAGAGGTAGATTATGCAATCATAGAGACAGGTTTAGGGGGAAGATTAGATTCGACGAATATTATTGAACCAATATTGAGTGTAATAACCAATATAACATGGGATCATTCGGATGTGTTAGGGGATAGTTTAGACAAAATTGCCAGAGAGAAAGCAGGAATAATTAAAAAACTGGTCCCGGTAGTTATAGGTAGAAAGCAAAAAGAGACCTCAGAGATATTTAAAGAATTTGCAGAATCAAATAAAAGTAATATTTATTTTGCAGAAGATATAGTCACTTTGGATCATGAACAAAATGCTGAAGAAGAAATTGATTTAATACATGTAAGGGGAAAGTTTAAATTCGCCCCTGACCTAAAAGGTCCTTATCAGCTGGAGAATTATCGAACAGCATTTGCAGCAATAGTCATCCTTCAAAAATTAAATATTTTACCCAATGATTTGGATAAAGTAAAAGATGGTTTTGAACATGTTAAATTATATTCATCGATTATTGGAAGATGGGAATTAAGAAGTGGGGAAATAGATGAATTATATGACTCTGCGCACAATGAGGATGGGGTAAGACAATTGGTCACATGGCTTTCCATGCAAACCTACCAGAAAGTGCATATTGTATGTGGATTTGTAAAGGACAAAGATCTGCAAAAGGTACTGGAGCAATTTCCTCCTTCTGCTCAATATTATTTTGCGCAGGCTAAAATACCCAGAGCATTGGACGCACAAATTCTTTGTGCAGAAGCAGCTAATTATAATTTAACCGGCAAGGCTTACAAAACAGTAAGTGGGGCGCTAAAAGCCGCAAGAAACAATTCAGAAAAAGGAGACCTGATTATTGTAACAGGCAGTATTTTTATTGTAGCAGAAATTATTTAAAAAGATGAAAATAGTAATTGCCGTATCGGGTTCAAGCGGATCAAGATATGCCAGGATATTGATTGAAAAACTTCAGGGAATGCAAGGACTTGAACTTGCATTGGTGTACAGTCAGCAGGCGATGGTTAATTGGAAATTAGAGAATCCTGATATCGACATTAACTCATATGCAATAAATTCTTTTGGGCCAAGTGATTTTAATGCACCATTTGCTTCCGGATCTGCTCGGTGGGATGGAATGATCGTATGTCCTTGTTCTGCAGGTTTTTTAGCAAAGGTTGCCTCCGGAATTGCAGAAGATCTTATGAGCAGGGCTGCTCAGGTTATGCTTAAGGAAAGAAAAAAACTTGTTTTAGTTTTCAGAGAAACTCCCTTGAGTTTAATACACATTGAAAATATGAAAACGGTTACTCTGGCAGGAGCGATACTATGTCCTGCGATACCATCTTTTTATTCTAATCCAACCACTTTGGATGAGGTTTTAAGTACCGTTACGGATAGGGCCATCGATTTAGTTGGTCTTGACAGCAAATCTTATCGGTGGGGAAAATAGTTTGGTATACAAATTGTGCTATCTTTGTTGATCAATTTTAATTTAATTAAATTTTAATTTATAATCTAATGAAAACCAATTTATTAATTTTATTCCTCAGTTTAAGTTTGGGAATGATCTCATGCGTTTCTTCAAAGAAACACAAAGCCTTGCAGGCAGATTATGAGAATTTGCAAAAAATGTTAGATACTCAAAAATCTAAAGTTACGGATTGCGAAAATTCCAAAATGGATCTTGAAAAACAGTTAGCTAAAGTTAAAGCTGACCTAAGTAGTGCCAACAGTGAGATTAACAAGTTCCAAGGACAGGTTGCCGAACTTGAAAAAATGAACAAAGCCAAAGAAGGTGAAATCCAAAGAATAAAAGATGAGCTGAGAAGTGCATTTTCATCTGTAAATGCTGCTGACCTTACCATCACTCAGGTAGGAGATAAACTTTACGTATCGCTTCCGAACAAGATTTTGTACCGTAAAGGTTCTCAATCTCTGAACAAAAACGGACAGGCAATTTTGAAAAATCTTGCTGAAGTATTTAAGAAGAATGATCATATGAGTATTATCGTAGAGGGTCATGCAGATAAGTCTCTTGTTAAATCTGATGCCCCTTATAAAGATAATTTGGATCTTTCTACTTTGAGGGCTACTAATGTGGTTAGGTATTTAATTTCTCAAAAAGTTAAAGAGAATCAATTGACTGCTGCAGGACGCTCAAACTTTGAACCAACAGGTCAGGGTAACAACGTTGACAGAAGAATTGAGTTTATTATATCTCCGGATGTAACTAAGCTTTATGAGCTTTCTAAGAAGAAATAGTATTTAAAAAATATCTATATTTTATACCCCTTAACTGAAAAGTTAAGGGGTTTTTTATTTTTCTGAAGTGAAAGTTTGTCTTACTCTTCTACTGATCAGATATTCCGGTCTATTTTTAACCTCTTCAAAAATACTACCTAAATATTGCCCAAGGATACCTATACTAAGCAACTGAATACCGCCAAAGAAAATAACACTTATTAGGATTGAAGACCAACCTGTAACAGCCTCGTGGTAAACAAATTTTGAGACCAGAACATAAATAGCCAATAAAAGTCCAATTAGAACACTAATGAATCCAAGATTCATAGCTATCATTAATGGTTTTTTAGAAAAGTACAACAAACCTTTTATCGCTAACTGTAACATCTTTGTGAAGGAGTAGTGAGATTTCCCGGCAAATCTGGCTTCCCTCTCATATAAAAAAGGTAATTGTTTATATCCAACCCAACCCATTAATCCCCTGATGTATTTATTTTTCTCTTTCAGATCCTTGAAAGTGTCGATTACTTGCCGATCAAGTAATCTGAAATCACCCGAATCCAGAGGTAATTCTACATCAGATAGAAAATTTAATAACCGATAGTAAATGCTCGCAGAAATTTTCTTAAACCATCCCTCTTTCTTTCTGGTCACTCTTTGGCCAAAAACAATATTTGCAGATTCCCTAATTGCAAGATTTAACATTTCAGGAATTATTTCAGGAGGATCTTGCAGGTCTGCATCAATAATTACAGCATATTGACCTCTACATTCATGCAGACCTGCTGATAACGCTTGCTGATGGCCAAAGTTTCGGGAAAAATGCAAGACAATAACCCTTTGGTTCTTATGTGCAAAATCATCTAAAATGAAAGGTGTTTGATCGGTACTGCCATCATTTACGAAAATGATTTCAAAACTGAATGCCAAAGGATTCAATAACTTAATCAGCCTTTGGTAGGTTTCTACCAAAACACTTTCTTCATTATAACAGGGGACAATTAACGATAAATATGGATTTTGATCTGACATTAGCCTTCAATGTTTTACGAAGGTAATTCATTGGAACATAAAAAGCTTATGCTAAAAGGGCTTTACTTAATTTTAAAAGCTGCTTTTAAAGTTCTGACCATATCTAACTTTTCCCAGGTAAAAAGTTCAACTTTTACTTTTTTTTGTTTGCCTTCAGGGGAAACAAAGGTTTTTTCGACTACTCGATTTTCCCTTCCCATATGACCATATGAAGCTGTTTCCGAGTAAATTGGATTTCGAAGTTTTAATCTCTGTTCAATGGCAAAAGGTCTTAGGTCAAAGAGTTTTTCGATTTTTTTAGCTATGGCGCCATCACTTAATTTTACCTTAGAAGTTCCATAGGTGTTGATGTAAAGTCCACACGGTTTAGCCACACCAATGGCATAAGATACTTGCACTAGTACTTCATTACAGAGACCGGCTGCTACCATGTTTTTAGCAATATGTCGTGTTGCATAAGCGGCAGAACGATCAACTTTTGAAGGATCTTTTCCGGAAAATGCACCTCCGCCATGTGCCCCTTTACCCCCGTAGGTGTCTACAATAATTTTTCTTCCTGTAAGTCCTGTATCTCCATGTGGACCGCCAATTACAAACTTTCCTGTAGGGTTAATGTGATAAATAATTTGGTCGTTAAATAATTTTTGAATTCCAGCAGGCAGTTTTCGTTTTACCCTTGGAATTAATATGGTTTTTATATCCTCAGCTATTCGATTGAGCATATTTTTTTCTGCTTTTTCAACCGCATTGACACCCTTCCCAGGCAATATGAAATCATCGTGTTGGGTAGAAATAACAATAGTGTCAATTCTTTGAGGTCTGTTGTCATCACTATATTCTATGGTTACCTGACTTTTAGCATCCGGTCTTAGATAAGTCATCAATTTGCCATCATGTCTGATTTTGGCAAGTTCTTCTAACAGAAGATGAGCCAAGCTTAGAGGAAGTGGCATATAGTTTTCTGTTTCATTACTTGCATAGCCAAACATCATTCCTTGATCTCCGGCACCCTGATCAATTTTTTTCTTACGTTCTACGCCCCTGTTGATGTCAGCGGATTGTTCATGGATGGCCGAAAGAATTCCACAGCTATTCGCTTCGAACATATATTCACTCTTGGTATAACCGATTTTACTTATCACATCCCGTACAATTTTTTGTACATCGAGGTAGGTATTGGTTTTAACCTCTCCGGCAACCACCACTTGTCCTGTCGTTACTAAGGTTTCACAGGCTACTTTGGATTCTTTGTCAAAAGCAAGAAAATGATCAATCAGAGCATCTGAAATCTGATCAGCCACTTTGTCAGGATGTCCTTCGGAGACTGATTCAGAGGTAAATAAATATGGCATTATGATATTTTTTTAAATGAGTTGCAAAGATATTATTCTCTACAAAAAGAAGCTAAATTTATATAAGTTCAATACAAATTAAAGGCTTATACAATATAGTGTTTAAAGAAGCTAGCTATTCGATTATAATGATTGACTTAATCAATATATTCAATAATCTGGAGAAACCTCAAATAAAAACTTAACTCGATTACCGTATTTCTTACCGATTGTTCAACGCCCGGACTGGTCGTGTTGGTGCGTGGATCATAATAGCGCACACCCTGTGGTACGAAAATTTGTCTTGAAATATCTGGTGCAATATGAACCTCGAAACCACTTCTCACGAATTTACTCATGGTAAACTCAGTTCCGATTCTTAAGGATACACCATAATTCCAACGTTGAACAAAATCTTTGTATTCCTGATAAAATTCAAATTTAGATTTCAAAGTATACTCACCCCTTAAACCAAGGCCATAGAATGCATTCAATTTACCTTTACGAAAAAACTTTTTCATACCCAGCTCCAGTACCAGATTATGAAAATGCATCCCAAATGTGGATCCTGGAAATAGGTTGCCATTCACATCCACAAATTGATTAATCCTTAGTGCAGACCCCTTAAGGTGATAACCTAATTGACTATACAACACATTTCCTGATTCAGATTCAGAATCAGCAAAAGCATCAACATGATAAATAAACAGTGGTGCACGATCACTTCCTGACCAACGTTGGAGACCTAATCCTGGTCCAGCTTTAACTCCATAACCATTGGCCTGACCAATTAAATTAGTCCAAAACAAAAATGGCAATAAAAATAAAATGACTTTCTTCACCCCACAAAGTTAATCGATTGATGTTTATGGAATTTTTTTTTCTAAATACTTGTTATAGAGTTTTTAATTTAAATAAACCCATGTATGAATTTGAATGATTTACTAAGTCAACACTTACCAGATGAGATGTTGGCACAAATGGCAGGAAAAGCCGGTATCCAGGATCCAAATATCGGCGTAGCAGCTTCTAAAAGTGTGATTAACACCTTGATGCAAGGTCTCCTAAACAACAGTTCTAGTGAATCTGGAGCGGAAGGACTTCTTGGTGCATTAGATAGGGATCACAATGGCAGTATATTGGATGATGTAATGGGTTTTTTAGGAAATTCAGGTCAGGCCGCTCCGACACAAATGACAAATTCCGCAGGTATTTTAGGACATATTCTGGGTTTTAAGCAGCAAAATGTTACAAATGGTATTGGTAAAGTTTTTGGTATGGAGCCTTCTACTGTGTTGAGCCTAATGTCTATGCTTGCCCCAATTGTTATGGGTTTGATAGGGAAAGCTAGGGCAAATAATCAAGTTGATCAAACCAACATCCAGCAAGTATTGGGTTCAACAGTGCAACAGCAAACTGAGCAAAATTCAGGTCTTGGCATTTTTGGAAAATTGTTAGATTCAGACGGTGATGGTAACATCTCAGATGATCTGCTTCAAATGGGAATGAAATTCCTATTAAACAGATAATTAGTCAACCAAAGCAGGCGTTTGTATAATAAGCCTTCAATAGAAAATAATTCCGTTTTTTCGTTTTGAAATGGAATCCTTAAGACCCCTTGAACCACCAAGGGGTCTTTTCAAGTCCAGGCATTGTATTGATTTTTAGATGGTGGCTTCTTCAAAAATAAAAAACCGGAGGTTACATTTAACCTCCGGTTTTTCCAGTAGTAGGTAAAATATATAAATCTTTAAAACAATTGAAGGATGGTTACTTCAATGCGGTCATTAATTTGTCTTCCCTCATAAGTCTTATTATCTCCAACAGGGTATTTTGAACCAAAGCCCTTTATATTAATTCTTTCAGGTTGAATTCCAACAGAAACCAATTGACTCTTGATATACTCAACCCTATCCTGGGTTATTTTTTCATCTTGTTTAGGGTTACCATTGTTGTCCAAATAAGATTCCATTTTGATTCTTAATTTTGGAAAAAGCAACATTATTCTCCCAAGGTCATCTATTTCAAGTCTTGATTTTTCCTTTAGTTTGGCTGTGCGGCCATCCCACCTTATATCTATAAACTTAAATTGTTCTCCATAGTCATAAATTCCATTTTTAATGAAGGTTGTAATTTGCTCTCCAATGTTTCCTTCAACCATTTTAGGCTCAGCCAATTTTTGAAGAGCGGACTTAGTCTCTTCACTCAATGGTGTGGTATACATGAATGAACTATCCGGTGAAATTGACTGTACTGGTGGCTTACTGGAAGATTTTACTCCTTTTTCGTTTTGACGACACTGAAAGATTACCATCAATGTAAAAGCAAGAATCACCTGTATGGCTCCGGCACGTGTAATAATCATTGTAGTTAATTTATTCATGGCTTTTGATATGAAAAGTAAACGAATGTGGATGATATTATGTTTTGCAAATGAATCCAAATTAACAAAATATTAAAATAATAGTTATGATATTTTAATATTACAGAATATTATTCTGAATAATTCTATTGAATTTCAAATTTAATAGCAAATATAATAAATTTATTTAATATGTAAACATTTGTATAAATTGAATTTAAGTTTTTCAAACTGCATGGATAATTTCCAATTTAATGGTCATTTTTGATTTAGAAAATTGACTTATCTTCGGCTGGATTTAAACAATTAAGCTATGAGAGAGCCACTGCATATGAATTGGCCGGAGAAGAGTATATTATTAAATTACCTGAAAAGTACCCAGCCATCTTTAGAATTAAAGGCCCGGATTGACGAATTAGTACTTGAATTGGGGGACTCACGGGATCGATTATTTAATTCATTTAATAGTCGAATTGCATATTTATTTCATAAAAAATGGATAAGTAAAAGGCTTTATCATTTGCTGTTCATTTACCGCCAGAAAATTAATGAATCCGCCTTGTATCCAAATGACGCAATAAATCAAATTGGTGTAACGGTGTTTCTCGAATTGTTAAGTAAATTAAATGGTACTACAATTCCACAGAACCTGGAAGTATTTACGGAATTTGAATTTTATGAAGATTTAAAAGTCCTCAACAAAGGTCAAGGTTCATATAGGGTAAGTTTGCAGCAAATGGATGCAGAAAAAATTTACATTAGTTTAGAGTCCTATGATTTTCAAATGCTTGAGTTACATACAAGTAGAATAGACCCACAATATTTAAACCAGATCAGAAAAGCGATAGCAATTAATGGATTTCCCATACCTGCATATGTGCATCATTTAGAAGATAAAAGTGGATATTGGGTTTTTGAAGACATTGTGATTTTTCCAGATTATCTCGTAGATGTTACTTCAGTTGCAGAATGTTATTCCGAAAAAAATTCTTCATCCCTCAAACATTTTTTCAACCTGTTCCAACCCAGATCAGCTAGTAAAAATATTTTAATAGGAACTACTGTAAATGAATTTCTGGATGAGCTAATTATTAATCCAACTTTGAATTATGAACAATTAGCTTCAGCAGTATTTAATAAATACCCATTGCCTTTATCATTGCTGGAGGAGCAGGAGTATATGGACTATAAAAAAGTAACCAAGGATCATTTTGATAATCTCCAAAAAATAGTTCAAAACCGTTTTGAAGGATTATATGATAAATTGGATGTAGTTCATTTGGAACCAAGCTACTATTCAGACAGTTATGGTATTCAAGGACGATTGGATGTACTATTCGCATCACCTGAAGGAACCCGCAAGATAATAGAATTAAAAAGTGGAAAACCATACAATACGGATTCAAGTGGAATCAATACCAGTCACAAGGGACAGGCATTTCTATATAATCTTTTAACCCAATCTGTATACAAAGACAATCAAAATAGTCCGTGTTACATTTTGTATTCTTCACAAACAATAAATAGTTTACGTCAATCTATACCAAATCATAAAATAAAAAAAGATTTATTAATTGTGCGCAATTCAATTGTGCTGATGCATTATCATCTTGCATTTACCAATCCTGAAAATGGTAGTTTTTTAGACAAGGTTCAACCAGAAATGATTAAAACTCTGGATAGTTTTGTAAAGCGTGACGCAGAAATTTGGATTAAAACATATTGTGCTTTAGATGAATTGGAAAGCAAATATTTTAAGTACTTCTCATATTTTGTTGCCAGAGAACAGCTGATTGCCAAGACTGGATTAAGTGGTTTTACTCAAACTGCAGGATTAGCTTCGCTGTGGTTGTTCAGCAGAGAAGAAAAGGAAATGCAATTTAGTATTCTGGCGGACCTTTTAATTATAGAAATTCAACAAAACGATAATGACGCGCCGGTAATTTCTTTGGAAAATAAGTTTGCACAAAATTTATTGACAAGTTTTAGATTGGGAGACACTTTGGTTTTTTATCCGGAATTTAGTGACAGACAAGGTATATTGTCTCATCAGGTGTATAAATGTACATTAGTTGGTTTAAGTCATTCACATTGTCAAATTCGATTGAGAGGTAGACAATTTGATACAACTTCATTACCACTAAATACTACTTGGAATCTGGAGCCTGATTCGCTTGACAGGTCATTTTTGCACCAGTATGAAAATCTATACGAGTTTGCGCGATCCCCAAAAGTTTATCGGGATAAAGTTTTAGGGCGAATTCCACCTGAGATAACTCCTTATAAAATTTCAAACCATTCAAATTTAGATCCTAATATATCTGGACTTGTTGAAAAAGTTCTTTCTGCTAAGGATTATTTTTTAATATGGGGTCCACCCGGTTCTGGTAAGACCAGTATTGTTATCAGAAATCTGGTAGAGGTATTGATTAATCAAACCCAGGAGAGAATTTTATTGTTGGCTTATACAAACAGAGCAGTAGATGAGATTTGTGAAGCTATTGAATCTATAGATACAAGTGCAGCCTTTGATTTTGTAAGAATAGGTTCAAGATATGCAATTCAAACTAAGTTTCAGAAAAATTTACTTGATTTTCGTTTGAGTGAATTGTCATCAAGAGAAAGAATCAAAAAATTTATTCTGGAGAAAAGAATTTTCACTGCGACAATTGCCTCCATTCAGGGAAAAAAGGAGTTGTTTGATTTAACCAAATTTGATACTGTAATAATTGACGAGGCTTCTCAAATACTAGAACCCAATTTAGTAGGTCTATTGTCAAAATTTAAACGATTCATTCTCATTGGTGATCATTTGCAACTTCCTGCGGTTAGTGCACAACCAGAAACTTCGACTATAATAAAAGATATTGAATTGAATAAGTTAGGCATTAAAAGATCCAGTGATTCATTTTTTGAGCGATTGTTTCATCAGTGTCAAAGTAATGGGTGGACGCAGGCATATGATATGTTGTCTAAGCAAGGCAGAATGCATCAGGATATTATGAAATTGCCTTCCAGATTATTTTACGAGCAAAAACTTGGACTGATGTCTGAGGATAAAAACTCAAGGCAAACAATTCGCTTAAGAGATAAATTTTTAAATGTGAAATCTGGACTTGAAGAAATATTAACTTCAGAACGAACAATTTTTATACCCTCTGAAAACAAAGAAGAAAGTTACTTTGCAAAAACTCATGATTACGAAGCCCAAAAAATAAGTTTTCTGGTAAAAATAATTTATGAGATATATAATAAAAATAATATTTTATGGAATGAGCAAACATGTGGAATCATTACTCCATATAGGGCACAGATATCTAATATCAGAAAGAATCTGGCAATAGAAGGTTTACAGGAACTGCCCATTAAAGTGGATACTGTGGAGCGCTATCAAGGCAGTGCTAGAGATATAGTTATTTATTCAGCTTGTGTACATAGCGTCAGGCAACTTTCGCAACTTAGTAACGAGTCCGTGATCGGTCTGGATAAAAGATTAAATGTAACACTTACGAGAGCAAAGGAGCAAATTATAGTTTTTGGGGATCCTCTTGTGCTTTCGGAATCCTTAATTTATAAAACCTTAATGGATGAATATTTCAATCTTGAATTATAATTTATAAATATTAATTTGCTATCTGATCCCAATTTGTTTATGCGTTTGTAGGCTTAGTCGCCATTTTGGATTTTCTAAGCAGTACTTAATGGCTTTTTGTATATTTTCTAAAATATCAACCCCATCCATCGGTTGAATGTAAAAATATTCGAAATCAAAATTTTGGAAGGAATCAGGCTGTAGATCTTGTTGAGGGAATATAAATTTTAATTCATTGCCTTTCGCAACCAGAATATTTGTGTTTGGCTTCGGACTCAAGCACACCCAATCTACACCTTTTGGTACATTAAAAGTGCCATTGGTTTCAATGGCGATTTCAAAATTATATTTCTTGATTTCGAAGATTAATTCTTCATCTAATTGCAATAGCGGTTCGCCTCCAGTACACACCACGTAGGGTTTGGCTCCGATTTGGTCAGGCCATAAATCTTGAATTTGTTTAGCTAACTCCTTTGCGGATTTATACTTTCCTCCATAGGTACCATCCACACCAACAAAATCCGTATCACAAAAACTACATATTGCTTTTACACGGTCTTCTTCTCTTCCAGTCCAAAGATTGCATCCTGAAAATCTTAAAAATACAGCCGCTCTGCCTGATTGCGCACCTTCCCCCTGAAGAGTATAGAATATTTCTTTTACGGAATATGTCTTCATAAATTAATCTGAATATGTAAATGTGAAATTATTTTACTGAATTTACATTCCAATTATTTTCTTAAATTTTTAGATTTACTATGTTAAATTTGGTAAAACGTGTATTCGGAATTCATGAAAATTTTCCACAGTATATGTTCTAGACATTTCTTCCATATTAAGCTCATTTTTTATTTTGTTGCCGAAACCAACGAAAACCAATCCCCTCTTCTCAGACATCTTCATATCAACAACACTATCTCCGATTAGAACGGATTGTGCAAATAAAAGTTCCGGAAATTGTTGTTTTGCTTGATCTAACATTCCTGGTTTTGGTTTGCGGCATTCACAGGCGTCCTGAACAAGATGAGGACAGTAATATATCTCACTTATAGAAACATCATGTTCTAAAAAGCTTGCTTTCATTTTTTGATGAATACCATCCAAATCAGACTCACTCATCAAACCTTTACCAATGCCTTGCTGGTTGGTGACAATAAAAATGTGTTTAAATTCTTTTGCAATTAAAGGTAATTCAAGGAGTACATCGCCAAGAAATTCAAATTCCCCAATACTTTTTACATAATCCTTTTCTCTCAGGGTGTTAATGACGCCATCTCTATCCAGAAATAAAAATTTATCTTTTTTAATTAAGCTTAAGTGCTCAGGGAGGTACGATTGCGATTTTTCGTAGTCAATAGGTATGCCAATATCGATAAAAGGAACATCTTGGACATCCCCAAATATATTTTCAGTTGAAGCATACCTTTGAAGAATTTCCGTTTCAAACGAAAATATTTCCGGCAACTCAAGGCCTGATAACCAGGATCTGGAAAGGAGATATATACCACCATTAATGAGTCCGTACGATGAAGGCTTTTTTTCAAGAAATTGAATTATTTTATTTTCATCATCCAAAAGGACAGTACCATACCTGTCCGGATATAACATTGGTTTTAATGCTATGGATATATCTGATTTTTTGTATAAATGAAATTTATAAAGACTTTCTATTGAAATGGGATAGAATGTATCCGCATTGAGGATAAAAACATGATCGGAAGTGCATTTTTTTAACGAGAAAAGAATTGCTCCTCCGGTGCCTAAAGGTTTTTCTTCAACACAAAATTCTGCAGGAAGGTTTGGAAATTTTGATTGGATATAGCTTATTACTATTTCATTTTTATAACCCAGGGAAAAAATGAATTTATCTGTTTTTTCTGTGAGCAGATATTGAATTAAATAGTCAAGAAATGGCTTACCATTTACTAAGGCTAAACATTTTGGCGTGTCGGGAATCAAATGCTGAAGCCGCGTTCCAAAACCACCAGCAAGTATGATGCATTCTCTCAATTGTGCGAAATTAGGATTGGAAATACATATCTTCGACCATCTGACAAATGATATGCCCGATCATAATATGGCATTCCTGAATACGAGGTGTATCCTCTGAGGGCATGGCGAGATTTATATCGCATATATCTTTCATGATACCACCTTTACTTCCGGTAAGTCCTATGGTTGCCATACCAATCTTTTTTGCCTCTTCTAAGGCGAGTACAATATTTTTTGAATTACCCGAGGTACTGATTCCAATTAGTACATCCTGAGGATGACCCACACCATGAATGAGACGAGAGTAAACCACATCGTAACTATAGTCATTGGCTACAGCAGTCAAATAGGATGTATTGGTATGCAATGCTTCTGCCGGAAGTGCCTTACGGTCCTGATAAAATCTTCCTGAAAATTCTGCTGCAAGGTGTTGTGCATCTGCTGCGCTACCACCATTCCCGCAAAAGTATATTCTACCACCATTTTGAAGTGAGTGCAGAATTTTATGAGATGCTTCCAGAATTTTAGTTAGTGTTTTTTCATCTTCCAATAATAGTTGTTTAACTTTAATGGAATCAGAAATTATATTTTTGATCTGTTTCATTTTATTGATTGCTTTTCCAACTTCTTACACCTTGTGTTGTAAATTGATATTTCATAAAGTAACCGCCAAAGTCATTAAGTCTCTCCATAACGCGGTATTTTGTATTTAGTGGGCAGTAGAAAAACATAAACCCTCCTCCACCTGCTCCGGAAATCTTACCACCACTCGCTCCCGCATCTTTAGCAGCATGATAAATTGCATCCAGATTGTGGTTAGATATGTTGTCAGCCATTTTCTTTTTTTGCTCAAAACCATAATCCAGAATTTCACCAATCATCTGCAATTTTCCCTTCAACAAGGCATCTTTCATCATTTTACTTTGTTCTTTCAAATGATGCATCGCTTCGATGGAAGAGATTTTCTTTTCCGTGACGTTTTGTTGTTGCGCTGCAATAATGTCGGATGAACTTCGGCTGGTTGCAGTAAAATACAAAACAATATTGTGCTCCAGTTCATTCAAATATTCCTGACGAATTCTTAATGGATTTACGATTACCTGGTCTTCTTTATTGAATTCCATAAAATTGACACCACCAAAAGTGGCAGCATACTGATCTTGTTTTCCTCCGGCCAGACCAAGATCAATTCTTTCTATCTCATAGGCCAGATGGGCAAGGTCATAATCACCAAATGGCAAATTAAGCATCTCTGCAAATGCTTTAATCATGGACACCATTAGCGTAGAGGAGGTTCCAAGACCACTGCCAGGAGGAACATCCATAGAAGTAGTTAGTCTAAGTCCTCTGGAATTTAAAGATCCGTTCTGAAGAAGTCTGTTGTACAATCCACATTGCAAGCCTAAACCCATATTTACAGGAACAGGGGTGCCGGATGGAAACTTGAGAGATTTATTTTGATCTATGGACTTAAACTCTATTACAGGCTCATCCAATAATTCAAGACTCGAATGAGCAAATAAAGATACTGTTGCATTTAATATCGCCCCTCCAAAAAGATCACTATAGGGACTGACATCTGTGCCTCCACCGGCTAGTCCAAGTCTAAAAGGTGCTTTACTTCTCCAAATCATGTTGCAAACTTAAAATACTTGAAATCAAAGCTGGCCAACTTAGTTTCTTTTTTTCTTCCAGTAAATTTTTTTGAAAATGACCAGGGGGATAATCAAAAAAATGCTTAATTGCCGAAGCTATATCTTTAGCGTTTGGTTCACAAACTAGCCCAACTTTTTCATGTGGAACTAACTGCGGTAGTGCTCCAACGTTTGTAACGATCATGGGTTTTTCAAAGTGGTAGGCCAAAGGTGTAACACCACTTTGCGTTGCATTCTTATAAGGTTGGACAACTACATCGCATGAGGATAAATAATACTTTACTTCGCTATCTGCTATAAAATGAGTGCGCAAAATAATTTTATCTTGTACATTTAAAGTTGTGATTAAATCCAAATATGGTTGAGCATCTTCATAAAATTCACCTGCTACAACCAGTTTAATTTCGGAATTTTTCAAAATTGGATCTGCAAAAGCCTTTATCAACAAATCCAGCCCCTTATACTTTCGGATAAAGCCGAAGAATAAAGCAATTTTGGCTGTTTTGGAAATTTCTAGAAAATCCCTTGCACTGGAAACATCTATTTTATCACCAAAATTATCGTAAAGTGGATGATCAACTATTTTGAACTTAGCCTCCGGCTTGAAAGTAAGTAAATCATTATTTACTTTTTCGCTCATGGTAATAAAAGCATGCGGAGATTTTAGAAAATATCTTGTGAACCACTTATCCCCAGGTCTTTTCTCATGCGGTATTACATTATCGGCAATGCAAATAATTCGGGTAAAATTATTTTTTTTTACTCTATTAAGAATGGTCCCCAGACAAGGCCCCATAAAAGGAAGCCAGTACCTTACAATGACAAGATCAGGTTTTTTCTTGCGCAGAAGATTACCAATTCTAATCCAGTTAAATGGATTTATTGAATTTATGCATACTTTAATGTTCAAATTACTTGGAGCCGGCTCATCAGAATATTGCGTTGTTCCAGGAAATAAAAAACCAGGGTATTGCAAGGAGAATGTAAAGATTTCAGCATCCCATCCTGCTTCCATAAAGGCTCTCGTCAGTCTTTCGTCAAATGATGCCAACCCACCTCTTAGAGGGTGCGCGGGCCCTATAATGACAGTGGAAGCCATTTTATCCTAAAGTTTTTGTGATCAGGTAATGGTTCCTTTCACTGGAATTTCTGGAAATTAATTCAGCTATAAAACCAGTCAGAAAAAGTTGAGATCCGATAACCATCATGACCAGACTTATATAAAATGCAGGCCTACCAGCCATGCCGTATACATTGTATGCGTATTTGGTAAAAATCAAATAGCACACAAAACACAGTCCAATAAAAAAGAAGCTCAGCCCTAAAGATCCAAAAAAATGCATAGGTCGCTTGCCAAATCTACCAATAAAAAGAATGGTGGCCAGATCGAGAAAACCATTTAGGAATCGACTCACTCCGAATTTAGAATGACCATATTTCCGAGGCTGGTGGATGACCACTTTTTCCCCCACTTTACGAAATCCAGCCCATTTAGCGATCACAGGAATATAACGGTGCATTTCACCAAACACCTCGATACTTTTAACAACATCTTTTCGATAAGCCTTAAGTCCGCAATTCATATCATGTAATTTGACCCCGCTCATCCACCCTGTGACTCTGTTATAAACTTTGGAAGGAATATTTTTTGTAATTGCATTGTCGTATCTTTTCTTCTTCCATCCGGAAACTAAATCAAAACCTTCTTCTTTAATCATCCTGTACAGTTCCGGAATTTCTTCTGGGGAATCTTGTAAATCAGCATCCAAAGTAATCACAACATCACCTTCACAGGCATGAAAAGCCGTATTCAAGGCTGCAGACTTGCCATAGTTTCTTCGGAATTTAATTGCTTTTGCTATTGTAGGCTGACTTAAGTGAAGTCCTTCCATCACATTCCAGGTATTGTCGGTGCTGCCATCATCTACAAACCAAATTTCGTAACTCAATTCAAGCGGATCCAGTACTTTCTGAATCCAATGCAGCAGCTCAGGTAGTGACTCCTCTTCATTGTATGCCGGAATAACGATGGAAATGTCCATAGACTTTGATTTCAGGTCACAAAGATAAACAGTATCCTAATATATTAAAAAATATTTATATATAAAATCATGTTAGATAAAGATCAAAATCATTATTTGACAATCTTCACATTATTTTAACGGCCATTCTAAAACCCTTGGTCTATTTTTGGAGTCTAATTAGTAAAATAACAAATGAAAAATTTAATATTAGTTTTTGGCATATTTCTAGTTTTCGGGTTTTCATCCTGTGATGCACAATTTGGGAAGCTGCTTAAACAAGTAGGACTGGAAGAGTTAAATACAGATGAGATTGCTGCCGGTTTGAAAGAAGCATTGAGCAAAGGAACCTCTAAAGGTAGTGATCAGTTATCCGTAAAAGATGGTTTTTATAAAAGCATTTACAAGATCTTATTACCTCCTGAAGCCAAAGCCGTTACAGATAAATTAAAGCTTATTCCCGGATTTGATAAAGTGGAAGAAAATATGTTGGAGAAAATTAATCGCGCAGCTGAGGATGCTGCGATCAAGGCCAAGCCAATTTTCCTTTCCGCTATAAAGCAAATGACTATAAAAGATGCATGGAACATCCTTAAAGGGGAAGACAATGCCGCAACTCAATACCTTATGCGCACCACACAAACTGTATTATACGCCGAGTTTAAACCGGTAATCACGGAGTCTCTCAATAAATTTGGTGCTTTAGATTATTGGTCTTCTGCAGTTAATAAATACAATCAGATTCCTTTAGTGAAAAAAGCAAATCCAGATGTAGCAGATCATGTAACAAACAAAGCCCTTGAAGGATTATTCAAAAAAATTGCTGAAGAGGAAAATGACATACGTCATAATTTAGCTTCCCGTACCACAGATTTACTCAAAAAAGTTTTTGCAAAACAGGATAAATAAACCCCTGGATTATTTTGGATCTTACTAGATGATTACAATGTAATTATTGATAGGTTATTATCGGATAAGAATAATCATTGGTTTAACTCTTTTTTCTCCATTATTTAAATTCGGGATCAAAGTGTACCATCCACTTGGAAAATTAGAAATTAAAGCTACAGAAAGATTCGATGCAACACATTTTCCTGAAAAGTCAAATAAGGAAAATTCAAGACCATCTAAATCAGTTCTCAATAATTCACTAAGAAGGCTGGAATATTTATTTTTCTTTTCGAATTTTGTAAGGGTGCCAATTTTTTTCTCATAACAACCAATGTCAAAGTCCTGCCATTGAGGTCTTGCATTACCAATTAAATCATCTTTGACATCATTATATACTAAAGAGCTCCCGGAATTAATGGCTGGTGACATTTCCTGGAGTTCAAAATTCTGCTGATTTATATTTTTAAAAACGGTATTTAAATCAGAGGGTACCAAGATGGAATGTATGTCATTACCAAGAGATTGCCAAAATTTAAGATTCTTACTACAACCATCACTTTCTTCACAGAATTTATCGCTTACCAAATTGTAATCACTTAGAATTTTTTCCTGTGAGTAAATTCCTTTGTCCAAGGCAATTGCACCTTTCCAGGGGTGTAAATTAATAAGGATGTTATTATTTATGAGTATGTTTTTTGAATCGTCTACAATATGAATACACCATCGTCCATCTACCGGAACAAAAATAGTGTTGTTGAATATTTTAACATCTGAACAGCCTTTTGAGGCATCCCCATGAAAAAGAGTAATGCCGGAACCTTCATGATTGTTGTAAATTAAATTGTTTGCAATCAAAGCTCTATTCAATCCCTGAAAATTCAAACCCGCAGCCTTTCTATTTTCAAATACAATATTATGTGTACAAATGATATCTTCACTGTACCCCGGAGTTCCACTGCTTACATCAGGATTGATTTGAATGCCACTTGCTTTATTGTAACTGGATGAATTGTACCGAATGAGAACTCTGTCACTGTTGTTGGATACATAAATACCGTGTTCTCCGTGAGATCTCGTACAAATGTTATGTTCTATCGTAATGTCATCCGTGTATCCTGTAAAAATTCCCCGGAAGCAACTATCGCATTCATTGTTCAGAATCTTTATGTTATTCGCCAGGACCGCACGGATTCCTTCTTTAAGCATTCCATGGATTTTAAATCCTATTATATGAACAAAGTCGTTGTTCTCAATATTGATTCCATTATTTCGATAAAATCCCGAAGTAATCCATACCTTTTTTCCTAAGGCAAGGTAAACAATAGGATTTCCTTGAGACCCACTATTTTTATCTCTGTGGTCGAAACCACTGTAATAACCGTCCAGTACCAAAACACTGTCACCCGCTCTCACAATGTTCGTTGCAGTTTGAATTGTTTTGAATGCAGTATTTGGTGTCAGACCATTATTTGAATCTGCACCCAAAGGAGAGATGTAATAGTTTCTCGAATTGCTTGTTTGTAAAAAAATTATAAAAGAGCTTAGTGTTAAGACGAATTGGTAAATATTTCTTGAACTCATCTTTGATAATTTTTATGTAGGAAATTATTGAAAGTCAGATTGCAAATCTTTTAAAAATCCAATCCCAGTGAAAGATGCGGTAACGGGTTGCTAAAACCATATCGATCAACCGGCCAGGCGTAATCAAATCGAAGAAAATATCCAAATAATGAAGAACGAAGCCCCATTCCCATTCCGGAAATAACGGGATCTCTTTTATAAATGACATCCACAATTACTGCTGGGTTTTGAGCCCTTATTTTAAATTCTTCTGCCTCCTTTATGTTTGGAATCAATCCATTCCAGCTTAGTCCAACATCCGTAAAACAAATGAATTGAAGATTTCTTAAAAAGCTGTTTTTCCAGTTTTGATTGAGAATATATTGAAAAAAAGGAACCCGCAACTCAGTACTGAAGACGGCTGCTGATGAACCTTTCCGTGCCCCAATTGGATGGCCGCGAACTTCAGTTACTTGTTGTGAAAAGGCAAATTCCTGATCGGTGATGGATACAGATTCTGTGCTGTATTTTGGTATCAACCAATTCTCTGTTCCGCCAAGATGATTCAACAATCTTTGTTGTCCAAAAGAAGCATTTAGATAAAAGCGGTTGGCAAATACTGAGTGACGAAGAATGGGTAAGTGATAGCGGGCATCTAAACCAGCAATCAGCAACAAACCCTTAATTGGATTCACCTTAATCCCATCATGCAAGCTTGTATTTATCCTTTTAGCACCTTCAAAGAACAGCTTGATTTGATAGCCTTGTTTTAAATTTAAAGATAGATCCATCGCATCATCAAATACATATTCTATCCGAGTACCAATGCTTTGTATATTTCTACCCAGGCTATCCAGACTTTTAATGTCTGAAGAAAGCAGAAATTGATGGTCATTTCTAATGGTATTGTTTAATCGAAAACTCTGATATGGATCAAGCGCATATTTTAACTGATAGTTGAGGAGAATAGTATTTGAGGCTAATCTCCAGGAATTCAAATTTCCATTTGGAATGTTCTCCCTATCCGATTTCCGGTAAATACCAAAAACATGATCCCATCTTTTTTTATTGTTTTCCAGGAGCACATAGGCTTCAGAGCCAATAAAATCAGTTGGAATTCTGACTCCACCTTCAAGATGATAATTTTCCAGGACTTCTTTAACTCTTATTTTAAATAGAATGCCAATATTAGGAGGGTTATAGTCTGGATTAAAACCTGAATAAGTATTTAATCCACCGAAAAGCAAATCATTATTCAGATCAGCCGAAATTTCTTCAATTCCAAATCTTTTTCGGTAGGCAATGGATAAGTTTGGATTAAATTTTATTATTTCTGAAATCTTATTCTCGTATAAGTTTTCTTTATCTAAGTCGGAATCTTCATAGTTAATCTTTTTCCTATCGAATTCATTAAATATAACTTCTTTTACACCAACCGGGTCACCAAATTTTGAAACAAAAAATGAAATAGTTGAATCTTCTTTAGGCCCTAGAATCGAATCAATAGAAACTAATTCCTTAGGTTTTATTAAAGGTGTTGTAATTTCTGAAATTTGAGGCGCTAATTTTAACTTTTGATCTAAAGTAGTGAGAGAATATTCATATTTATTTCTATATTTTTTATAGATCATCAACATTTTGTTAAGGTCGCCTTTTAAGGATATATTCTCCAATTGATTATCGCTTAGATCATATCTGTTTAAATCTTTTTGAATATAGAAGACAGTTTTTGTTTGAAGTCGACTATGAATCAAATATTCATTTTCATCCAAAATTTGGAAACCATGAATAGAACCATAATTAAAACTTTGGGTTTCATGATGAAAAGTTGTTAGATCATTGAGATTTACACTAAAAAGTTGAAATTTATCCAAGGGCAACAAACTATCCAGTTTATTTAATCTCGATTGTGTATCTGGTCTGTTGGATTGAAAAATTAGTTTCCGAATGTTTCCCGTTTTAATTATTTGTATTTGTAAATCATCATAAATGTCGTCTGTTATTTTTTTGTACGATCTTGAGGGCAAATTGTATAAAAAAATATCTGAAAAACTATTGTTGGTACCAGAAAATATTATATTGTTTGGATCCAGAAATACTACATCATAAATTTCATGTATATCTTCTGGAAGGACAGATGTCATTATTTCTCCCGTTTTAAATTGGAGGAGATGGAGATGAAGTCTATTTCGCTTTTCATTAATAATAAGTTGGAGTCCATTATCTGCATCTTCTGCATAAATTGGATAAATCCTGTCCGGGATATTTATTTTATTTCGATGTCCTGATTTGTAGATGGTCTTTAAAGTATTTTTTTCTGTATTCAGTAAACGAATTCTTTTTCGGTTGTTTTGGTTGGTAGCTAAATAGAAGGTGTGATGCAATTCACTGTAACCGCAGGAAATGATTTTTTCTTCCTTTTTTAATTTTAATCTAACATGTTTTTCCTTTTTGTGATTTAAAGTTTGTAGTTCTCTTGTGTAATATTTTTTCCATTGGGCGAATAATGCTTTTAAGTCTTGTTGAAAAACCAGTTTTGTGGCTTGGTTAAGGTCCTTTTGAATACGGGTCATATACAACCAGTTTGAAATGGACTTTTCACCAAATTGAGTATTGATAAAATTCCAGAAAGACTTCCCTGCCAGACCCGGATTGCTGTTGTAAAAGCGTTGAAAAGAATTTTTTTGGTTCCATGCCTGTTCCATTTCAAAAAAATCGTCCTCATGCCATCCTTCCCCAAGGTATCCAATCAATCCTGATTCAAACCACCCTGGAAGTTTTAAGGAAATTACTTTTTGCACAACCTCCTGCAGACTTGTTCCCGAAAACATAGAATTGAAATACAATTGAATAATACCCTTTCGTAAAAGGCTCAAACTTTGATTGTGGTCTCCGTTGAAGTAAAGGAGTATTTTCTGATTGTTTATTTTAGGCTCAAGATCCCATGTTTGTGGGGTGAAAGAATTTTGAAGATCAAGGTTGGTTTGATGAAGATCAGACAAATCTGAAAAAATGACCAGTTCGATTTTGTCTTTAGGATGATATTCAAAAAGGCTTCTAATTTTTTCGTTTTCATCCTCCGCGAGGTTTATATAGAATTGTGCTAAATTTCTACTTTTACCATACCAATAGTAGACTATGTTATTGGTTTCATAAATCCACCAATACTGTAAATCATCGTTGTATTGAACTTTATTTTTGCCAAAGACCTCCCTTGCATGCTGAGCTTTCAGGCTTTGCATCCCTAAGAAGAGGCTAACAATGGTAAAAAATACTAAACGATTCAGACAGAATTCCATTAATTTGCTAAAAGTATAACGAAATATGGAATTACACTGTTTTACGGTCAATCCTTTTTATCAGAATACCTACTTGTTTTGGGAAGATCCGGAGCGGGCGGTTATTGTAGATCCGGGGTTTTATACCGTAACTGAAAGAAAAAACTTTCAAAATTTTATAGAGAAACACAAGCTCAGATTAGGGGAACTTATATTGACACATGCCCATATTGACCATATTTTTGGACTAGAGTTCATCTATAAGGAATATGGTTTAAAGCCCCGACTACACAGAAGCGAAATGATGGTTTACAGTATGGCTGCCCAGGTTTCACAAATGTATGGTTTAGAATCTTTTTCCTACCCTGAAGTTGGAGATTGGCTTGAAGAAGGCGGGCAACAGTTTTTTGGGGGAATTGAATTTGATGTTTACTTTACCCCGGGGCACAGTCCGGGCAGTCTTAGTTTTCACTCCTCAGAAAACAAGTTGTTGTTAAGTGGTGATGTGCTGTTTGAAGGTAGCATTGGCAGGACTGATTTGCCTGGAGGTGATCACGAGACATTAATAAAGTCTATTAAAGAAAAATTGTTGCCACTCCCCGTGCAAACCAAGGTTTATTCCGGTCATGGCGGCATCACCACCATTGGTCAGGAAAAGCTCACCAACCCATTTTTATAAACGTGATATTCCGTAATATGATCTGGAAGGTATTAAAGCGCTTCTTTTTTCTTTTTGATCCGGAGAGGGCACATTATTTGTCCATGGATCTCTTGGCTTTTGGGATGAAAATTCCGGTTATTTCGTATTTCTTAAAAAAGTCATTTAAGTTTGAGCATCCCCAACTTAGTAGAGAGGTTGATGGTTTGGTATATAAAAATCCGGTAGGTCTGGCAGCCGGATTTGACAAGGATGGCCGATGGTTAAATTTACTTCAGGATCTTGGCTTTGGTTCGATTGAAGTGGGTACAGTAACACCTTTGCCGCAGGAGGGAAATCCTAAGCCAAGGTTGTTCAGGTTGGTGAAGGATGAGTCTATAATTAATAGAATGGGATTCAACAATGAAGGGGTTGAGAAGCTTGTAAAAAGATTAAAAAAATTCAAGGAGACTAAAAATGTTATCATTGGAGGAAATATCGGTAAGAACAAAGCAACTCCTAATCAAAAGGCAGTGGAGGATTACCTTATCTGTTTCCGGACCTTATTTGATCATGTGGATTATTTTGTAGTAAATGTATCTTCCCCTAATACTGCAAATCTTCGCAGCTTACAGGAGCGGGAACCGCTTTTACATTTACTGAGTGCCATCCAAAAGGAAAATCTTATACATTCAAACCCTAAACCCATTTATCTTAAAATTGCCCCCGACCTCAGTCAAGAGGCTGTAGAAGAAATTATTCAAGTAGTAAAAGAAACAGGAATTAATGGTCTTGTTTTGTGTAATACAACCATAAGAAGACCGGAATATTTAAAGGAAACAGAGCTCTTAAAGGAGACCGGTGGTCTGAGTGGAAAAGCGGTAAGGCCATTTACAGACGAAGTTCTCCAGTGGGTGAGGGCTGAAAAATCCTTTACCATTATTGCTGTCGGAGGAATTCTCGATCCCGAAGATGCGATTAACAAGGTCAAACAAGGGGCAGATTTGATTCAAATTTATTCGGGTATGATTTATAGGGGCCCCTGGATGGTTAGAAAAATTAAAGAAGGTCTGCTTAAAAGACAATAATCCACAGATAATTTGTTTTTTCGTTTATTTAAGCACTCATTTCACTGAAAATGAGTCAAAATGAAGAATTATTTAAATTCTCCTTAATTTTTTATTTAGATTTACACATACTAAACGAAAACTAACCTTTAAAACTACTTCATCATGGCTACTGAATTCAGGTTCAATCGAAATCTTGTATTGATCATTATTGGTCTTTTGACCTTAACAAGCATTATATTGACTACATTTTCATGTAATAATTGTGATATACTAAATGCTAACGGAAATTCATGCTCGAGTGTGGATACTTTTAGAACTGCTTTTGACAGAATTGAAAAATATCCTTCCTTTGATACATTCCCATCTTATCAAAAACTAAAAAATGACAGTTTTGATCTGACCTATCAATGCAGTCAATTAATTCTTGATCCTGACCATCCCAGGGTAAAAGAAATTAGAGATTCACTCAGGAAAGCCTGTTTTAAACTGGTTAAAACCTGCCCATGTGATCCGCCATTTGAATTATGGGAATATCCTGGTGTTGGTGGGGTGGGTTCTGGAACAGTTGTCTCAAATCCTATCAGACAAGGAGGTTTGGGTGATGGTATGCTTTTAAATGTTGTATTCAATATGCCTGAACCAATCAATTCAAGGGACACAATTTCACTTTCAAAAGATAATTGGCCAAATCTCAATTGTCAGGATGCTTCTATTCAAAGAACAATTGAAATTGCCATTGTAGATTCCGGAGTTGAAGAGAATAGTGGCGTTCCAAATCCTGGGAGTGGGACAATTTTAGGATTGCAATTTTTTGGTTGGAATTCCATCAACAACGGAAACTTATGCAACCCAAATTCATTTCAAAAGGGTATTGACATTTGCCTAAATACCGAACCAGTTGATTCACACGGTCATGGAAGTTCTGTAAATGCAGTTTCAACAGGAGCCTCCCTACCTAATTTTAAAACAAATATTCCCCTTAGATTTGTCAATGTTAAAATTACAGAAGGCAGTACAAAATACGGCAATTTATTTGATGCACTTTGTGGTTTAAATTATGCCTTAAATCAAAATCCAGATATTATTAATATCAGTTGGGGTTTTAAATTTGTAAGTTCTGATGCTAATGAACAGATGGATTCCGCATTGACAAAAGTATTTAATAATTTCATCAGAAAGGCTGATCAACATGATATCCTCATTGTAGCAGCTATTGGAAACGATAGCCTGTACTTAAACGAGGATGTTAAATTTTATCCGGCATCTTTAGCACCACGGCATGATAATTTTGTATCTGTGGGGTCTTTGGATAAAAATGGAAATGATCTGGCAGGATTTTCAAATTTTGCCGATGTGAACAGTGGAATTGTTACAATCAATACATTTGGCAAAGAAATAACAAATGCCTATCCTTCAAGAATGCAGAATACAACTATAGCCAGTGGGTGGGTTATACAATCGGGCACATCATTTTCTGCTCCATTGGTAACAAGAATTGCTGCATTGAGAAGATATAAATATGGAGAAACTTCAGTTGCTTTTAAAAATAAATTAAATCTAGTAAACAACTCATTGAGTATTCGCTATAATGGCTTATTAGAATTTAAAAAATACGATATCATGGTTGAAAGTTCCACCATATGCCCTTAAGGCATTTTAATGAACATTGGCTTTGGGTTATGTGTATTTAATTTCCGTTCGTGAAATGAGGGTTAATTTTATTTCAATTTTTATATCAGTATTTTTATTCAGTTTATATTTTATTAATTGTACTGAAGAAAAGATTGAAGAAAGAAGTATTTCCAAAAGAGAGGATTGTGATACAACTGTAATTGCAAGTTTTAGAAATCATCTTATTGATAAGGATTTTTGGGCTGATTCTGTTTGGACAAATTTTGGAAAAGCAATTGTGATTTCCGAATGTTTAGGGAATCGAGATTCTCTTTTCCTCTTAATTGCTGATTCTTTACATAATAGAGGAAATTCGTTATTAATTTCAGTGCCTTCTATTTCAAGAATATATTTTAAATCAGCTACAAAAATTAGAAGAGAATTTTACGGGGACTCAATTCATATTGATATTCTAAGATCATTAATCAATACAGGCATGACTTATGTCTATGAAGGTGACCACATCTTGGCATTAGCGTATTTTGATTCCGCTGAAATAGAAAAATCTGAATTTAGAATATTTCCTTATATATTTAATCAAATAAAGAAGGCAGAATCGTATAAATCCTTAAACGAGTATTTAAAGGCTATCGAATGTTTATCAAGTGCCTACCAAAGGATTATTGAGTGTATTTCTTCAAAAACTTGTACAGAGTCCGAGGCATGGTTAAAGACTTCATCCAAATTGGAGTACCTAATGTATAGCTTAAGTGATTTGTATAAAACCATAGGGGAAAATCGCAAATCAATGGATTTCAGTCTTAAAGGAATTCAGCTCATAAGGGGTTGGGCTCCTCCCTCCGATACAATAGGCCAAATGGGTAATTTGTTTATTTCAATTGGAAATAATATTCAAGATTCTTTAGCTGAAATTCAAGATGGAGAATCAGAAGCATATAAGTTGTTATGTAGTCAAGGAATCAATTACTATCAATTAGCATTCTCAAACTTTAAAAGACTTGAAGACAAAAAGAGCATTTTGCTTTGTTTCCAGAATTTAGCAGCCTTGTATGAAAAGATGAAAGATTATACTAAGTCCGAAACGTTGTGTAGACAAGGTATTGAATTTGCAAATTTGAATTTTAATGAAGTTGTCCCAAGTCAATTTCAATCCTTATACATTAATTTAGGAACTGCCTTACTAGGTCAAGACAAATTTAAAGAAGCTTTGATGGCTTATTGGAAAGCAGTGGGTTCAATTGACTCATCCAGTCTGAGTACCGGAAAATTACCAGATGTAAATAAATTAGCTTTAGACTATGAGCAAAGTTTGATATTGTTAGGGAGTATGGGAAGAGCATTTAAATTACTCGCTCCAGAAGATAAACAAAGCGCCTTACTGGCTGTACAAACGTATGACACGCTCTCAAATCTATTAAATCATTTTCGTGGAAATATAATTAACGATAATGCAAAAGTTAATTTGGCTGAGAGATCCAGATTATGGATACCAGATGCCATAACAGATATTAAAGATTTGTATTATCTTTCAAATGACTCAATTCAAAAGGAAAAAATGTTTGCCATGGTAGAGCAAGCCAAGGCATTTTCTCTGATTGAAGCGTCCAGATTGAATAATGCAAAAGATCAATTACCTATTGCTTTGCAGAGCAAGAAGGAGGAATTATTGAGCTTCCAGCAAAAAGCCTTACACAACGATTCTATTGCAGGATTAGTAGAAAAGAAACAAAGGGAATTTATCAGTGAATTAAAACTGAAAGTACCCTCATATTTTGCCATAAAGTATAAGGGTGTGGATATTTCTATTCAGGACATACAGCAAAATTTATTGGAAGAGGATCAGGCCATGTTAGAATATTTTATTCAAGATTCTCTGATCAATATATTTTTAATCAGTAAAAGTCATTTTATTTTCGACACTGTGGGCATCTTAAAAATTGAGTTGGAAAAACTCATTAGTTCTTTTAGAAAAAGTATAAATCCTGTCAATCAAGAAGGAATAACGGATCCGAAGTTAGTTAGAGAATTTTGTTTAACTTCCAACCAACTTTATGAAATTTTAATTGGGCATATTAAAATAAAATATGGATTGCCGGAGCGGCTGATTATTATTCCTGATGGGATTTTAAATAATCTCTCATTTGATGCCTTACTGTATAAACTTTCAAATGATGGAAATAATTTACCCTTACAAGCCAAAGATGGTAATTATCTCATTCAGCAACATGCCATTAGTTATTGCTTTTCTGCCAGTATGTTGCAGGAAATGAGCAGAGCTCTAAGACAAAATAATCTTAAAACAAGTCTTGCAATTATAGCACCACAATTTCATTCTGAGTCAAAAGATTTACCTTACCTGACTTATCAGTCTGATGAAATCGCAGGGATAAAGTCTGTTTATGATAATACTTACACGGATAATCAAAGCACCAAGGAGCAGTTTATTCGTGCGACTGAAAAATACGCTTATCTCCACATCTCGACTCATGGATTTGTTGCAGACGATCCTGACCAAAGTTTTATTTCATTTTCTCAATTTTCACCAAAGCCGGATTCCAATCAATTTTTATTTTTAAAAGAATTGTACAATTACCCTATGAACCAAGAACTCATAACACTAACCGCTTGTGAAACGGCACTTGGTCAACTTAAGGAGGGGGAAGGAAACATCAGCTTGGCAAGGGGATTTGCATATAGTGGTGTAAAATCATTTATCACGACACTTTGGAAGATCAATACTCATGGAGCCTCTAACATTATTCCAGGTTTCTACCATCACTTTTTTAATCAAGCACAACCTAAAGATGTCGCACTCGCAACCAGCAAAAGGGAGTTTCTTGCTGCAGGTAAGAGTGTATATCCGGAAAACTGGGCAGGATTAATACTTATTGGTAGTTCAAAAAGGGCTATTCAATCATCCGATTCAGCATATTGGGAAATCTGTATTTGTGCCCTAATCCTTACTCTTGGATGGATATTTTACATGCAAAGGAAAAAGCAATTGAGCGCATAATTTAATGGATTCAAAAGAATTATCAAATTGGTAAATTTGAGAATTACCAATAAGATGGAAACCCCTATTTTTTCAAAGCTTTTCGTAAAGATTCAGCACTTTGATAAATGTCATCATTTGGTTTTAATTCATCGATTAACTTAACCAGATCTTTCAGGATTTCTGTAGAATTCATTTTCAATCCTGCTCTGCTGATCAACACATTGAGTCTGATCTCTTGTTCATGTCCCTGCAATTGAGGAATCTGAGTCAAGAAATCAATATTCTTCAGGCAATCCTCAAAAAGTAAATTTGCTTTATCATACTGTTTATTTTTTAAGTAAGCATGAGCAAGGTAGTATTTGGGAAGACAAAAGTCACTGCATGCTTTTGACATAGCCTCTAAACTGTCCAAAAGAGGAGAAGGTTTGAAATAAAAATAAGAGGCTTTCTCATATTGTTTCATTTCTGAGGACGATGCCCTTTCCATACTTATGGGCTCCACCATAATTTCGTTTAGATTTTTACTAGTATTATAGGCTTCTGAGGTGTATACAGAAATTAAAAAGCCCATCACTAATAAAAAGGAAGCTGCCGTGGCAAGTTTTGGCCAATTGTCTGAAGCAAACCTATTTAATCTATAAATCCTCGATGGGTTTGACATTTTTACCGGAGTCATATTCCGATAAACTTCTGAAACCATTTTGCGTGTTTCAGGATCTACCTGATCTGGAACCTGTAGTCTTTTTAGCAGGAAAGCTACAAACTTGCTTTTGAGTTTAGCATCCGATTCTAACTCAGCTTTAAATGCTGTCTCTTCTTCCGGACTCATTCGATGATCCAGATATTCTTGAAATTTAATTGTTATATTTTCCATTTTATTTAAAATAAGTGATCAGGATCATTTTCTACTAAATCAGTTAATTTATTGAGACAACCAGAAAGATGAACAGGAATGGAACCAAGTGAATATTCCTTTCCACATTTATCCTTCAGTATATTAACCAGTTGCTGCTTGTCTCTTACCAATTGTTCTTCAATATGATAGTGGTACAAAAGGCGATTGCATTTACACTCTAATTGGTCAATATATTTCTTTACTTTTTCAATGATATAAGGATCCCCGGTTAGCTCATCCAGTCGTGAAAGCTCTTCCTGGGCAGCTTTTGATTTATTGGATAATCTTACCATCTCTTCACAAATGTTTCTGGTTAGTTTATAATAGTAACCGTCACAATTATCTCTTGGTCCCCTACCAGCCTCTTTCTCCTTAAAAATTCGTAAAACCACCTCCACATAAAAATCTTCCCAACCAGTATAGTCCTGTGAAACGAATCGTTGATATTTCCAATAGAAATACCTGGCATGTTTTTGAATAATTTCTTCTTCAAAAAGTGATTGGGCTGCTTTTTTTCTTCCCAATTCTCCTTCTAAAAGATAGAGTTTAAACGATTCACAAGATTTACACATGGGCTCAATTAATTATACAGTGTAAAAATAGATAATAATTTAAGGCTCATTAGTCATTTTTTTTTCTTTGTATTACCCTTGTAATATTGGGGATCATTCAAAGTACTTATCAGAAACTTAATATAATTAGAAGGAGAATTAATTTCTGACATTAGGGAATTATAGTTCTTAAATAAGGAATATTGAACGAAATACATGGATAAAATATATAATAGATAGATTAGTTTTCTTCACTATTCTTCAATACTAAGTAATATCAAAACAGGATCTAAAAATTATTTTTATTCTTATCCTTAATTTTTTCATTCATTGTTCACCATTAGATTGAAAGCAAGTTTGAAGAAGTAATTTGATTTTCAAATGTGAAAACGAGTCTTCTTAAACATTGCAAAAATTCTTCAATTTTAATCCTTAAATTATTTTTTATGAAACCGCAATTCTTATTTTCAGTTAACCTGGCTTTAGTACTTTTTTTTGGAGAGGCCATTCAAATGGATGGGTCACATTTTCTATCTGAGGCTACCAGTATCAGTAGCATTTGTCAAAAATCTTTAGAATTTGAAACTCCCAAACCATCAATTGAACCGAAATGTGACAATGAAGCTAAGCCACAGGAAAGGGTTGCTAAAGCTAAGGTTACAGAGCTTGACGACAAAGTGATTTTTGAAATTTGTTCCAAACAATGTGGCGATCCAATCATCTTATCCAATCAGCCTTGTTTCAGAAGATGTTGGATTTATTTCCACAAGATCAGAAAATAAAATCATATAACTCGCATACCTCCTTACCTACAACTGCGAAAGTGATGAATGCATCACTTTCGCAGTTTTCTTTTATAGTACATATTTAGTTTTTTAAAAAAATAAAAATAATTCATGGTGGACCTTAAATATTTGAAAATAATTACACCATATATATGAAGCTGTTTGCAAGGGGTGTTAAAGAACAAAGCAGCCGGCAAAAAACTAAAAATTATTTTTAACAATTAAATTATTCAAATCATGAAAAAGGCATTTTTAATTTCACTATTAACTCTTCTTTTTATCCACCAGGGAAATTTTATTTCAGCGCAGGGAATTAAAGGATTTACTGCAAGTTCTGAAATCTTGTTCAGCTCTTCGGGCCCAACGCATGGTCCAGATGTAAGTCTCATCAATAACTATAAGATCACCAGGTTCCCTTATATTGTACAGCATACTATTTCAAACTGCTTAGTGGATGGTGGGGAAACAACTGTTGAATTTGAATCACCACTGGTTAGAAACCAATTGGAGTCTGAGGTGTCAGAAACCAGCTTAGAATTATTGAGCTGCAGAGATATCGAATCATTTAACAAAGGAGTACAATTGTTTGAAAACTGGAACTTTGTGGAATCACAGAAATTGTTCTATAGTTATACAAAGGCGCATCCGGAAGATAAAGTAGCACGATATTATCTTGCATTATCCCAACTATACAGTGGTCGATATGGAGCAGCTGCAAGTAACTTTTCCCTGTTGAATAAAAACCTGGCTTTTGCCGTTGGCTTTATTAATCCTGAATTCAAAGATGATGTTAAGTTTTATTTTGGCATCTCTTCCTTGATGATTCCTGATGGAAGAAAAATTTCAGCTAGTCTTTTTAGACAGTTAAATTACGAAGGTGGGAAATATCAAAATGTTTGTAAAGGATTGATAGATTTACTTTAGTGCCGGTATCTATATCCGGTTTGAAGTAAATCTTTCCACACTGAATAATCTTTTATGAAAGTTCATCATGATCTATACTAAAAAGGGAGTCCATTCAATAGAATGACTCCCTTTTTAAAATTAAATTTTATAAATTTTGGCCCTTACCTTATTAGTAATCTTGCTTGGCTCATTGTTAAACTAAATTCAGAATACTAAACAAGCTAGGACTCTTATTAATATTATTTTGAGAAGGACAGGCTTATCTTTATAGTAGAACTATTGAAAGCTAACAACTCGTGATGACCGTAATTTAATTAATCCCTTGGAGTTAATAATTAGATTTATAATCTAATTGCGTCAGAAAATTGAATACGATTTCCGTCAAAAAACAAAAATTAATTTATTACTGTAACTTTTACAGCATTAAGTCCTTTATGACCCCTTTCTGTTTCAAATTTTACTTTGTCTCTCTCTTTGACCCGATCTACCAGACCATTGATATGTACAAACACACTTTCCTGACTTTCCAGGTCTTTGATGAAGCCATAACCTTTTGAATCATTGAAAAATGTGACAATTCCTGTTCTTACCACATCCACCGGTTCGCCAGGTTCAGTTCTTGAAACACTAATCTGCATATCTTCTTTTTTGAAAACATGTTTTTTATTAGGGTCCGGAGGAGTCGTAGAAATATTTCCATTTTCGTCAACATAGGCAAACATTTCTTCAAGAGTTTTGCCTTTTACGGCATTGGCTTTACGCTCTTCTTTTTTTTGATCTTTGTCTTGTTTTTTCTTAATTCTTTTTTTCTCTTTTTCCTTTTTACTAAAAGTTTCTTGTGATTTACCCATATTTAATTAACAGCTTTATTGATGACGTTTTAAAATTTTAAACACATTAGATAAATAGAAACCCGGAAAGTTAACCTGACAAGCTTTAAAATTCATGAAATATTTAAAGCCGCTACAAATTGATCAACTTAAAGTTTACTATTATATTTATACAAACCCATGAAAGGAAAAATCGGTTCCTACATTTCTTTGCACAGACCAAATCGTCCTGCTGGATCTAAGTCACAATGGGTTACAGACTTCTGGCAACGAATGGCAACAAAACAGTCACGAAGTATTGGTGAGAATCACAAATGTACGATATTTTAACTGAAATCAGCCGAAAATACGTCTCTTGCGTTATTAAATTTGGCTTATCTAATGAAGGATTACATTTAAAGACTGAAAAAATACGCCAGAATTAATCGACTATAATCAACTGGGCAGATCCAATTGGTACTTTTTTAATGTCCAGCAATAAAAGATACAAGACAGACAGTAGCTCTTCCCTATATATTTCATGTGTTTTACCCGAAGTAAAGGTCCCGGATTTTACTTTTAGGCCTATACTGTTTAAGATAGTGTAGTTAACTACTTCATTTTCACTCGGGACGGTAATGGTGGCGGACAAATTGAATGGATTGGGACAAATTACTACTTTAGGCAAATACTTACTCAGATTAGAATTTGCAGAAGGAACTCTTACCTCAAAAGTTTGACTGCAGGTATTACCATTATAAGTTGCCGTAAAAGTATATTGACCTGGTACAGTTGGCCGTTTTTTGGAATATCCCCAAAAGCTGAATTTGGAGTCGTTATTGGAAGTTCTGGTCCAGCTCGTGAAAATAGTTTTATCGAGATTGAGGATACTCATTTCAACGACTTTGCCATTTGTTTCATTTTTCAGAAAGATGTAGAATTTAGCAAAACCTGCAGGAAGACCCGGACCTTGAAAGGGCAAGGTAGACGTTTGCGTTTGGTTAGATATTTCGGTCATAGGGCAAGCCGGAATAACAACATCAGTTGTATGGACTGAAGCCTGAATTAAACCAGGTTCTTTGTACGATTTTTGGTTTGCCCACCAGGATTGGGTGTTTTTAGCATTACAATTACCCGAAAAAGGATCCACCAGGGTACTTACGGTACTCCCTGACTAAACTTCAAAGTGTAAATGAGGACCAGAAAAATATCCGGAACAGCCCACGATTCCAATTACCTCCCCGGCGGTAGTATTTTGCCCGATGGCTTTAATGGTAATTCGGCCGGATTTCATGTGGAAGTAAATCGCTCTGGAACCATCTGCATGTTGAATTACAACATAATTTGCTTTAGCACTACTTGAAACCCCGGATCAATTTTTATCAAATTCACCATCGTGTTTATCTATTAATGTACCAGGAACTGAAGCAATGACCTACACCGCATCATGATCCATTTTATAGAATGGGAATGGACCTATAGCAATATCCGTTCCTCAGTGAGAATCAAAAAAGAGATTACCGCAATTGTAATCTTTAAATGAACCGGACGCATTATCATGGTCGACATGAGCACTTATGTAAAATTACTGCACTCCTTAAGATCTGAAGCGGGCTGTAGCGACCAGTTAAGTGTAATGATGGAGGATTCTTTTGAAAGATTTTTATTCACATTAAACAACCGTATATTTTCATTGCATCAAAATTCAATCTCTCTGTATTGTGTTTCGTTGATACATGGGTGTAGGGCATCATTGTAAAAGGCAGGAAAAGTTCCACCAACTTCATCAAAGTTAGGATGTCCAGTTTGGGCATAATTTTCGCCTGTTATTGTAAAAAAGAGTATCCAGCAATGAAGAATAATTTTTGTTTTCATTTGATTAAATTGGTTTGTAATTAATGTTTGGAAATATTTTCGATGGGTATAAAACATTTTAATTTAAGACAGAATACAAACCCATTTTTTCTGATTATCCCTTTATTTGGTTTTTCACATTTGAATACTTCTGGTTTATTTTTGTGATTATTTATTTCAGGAAACTTTTCCAGTTGGATAAGCACTAAATCAAAAGATCCTTAAGGAAGCTTAATTACTGCCTTTATGAATGTTCAATCTCTCCTAAATAAAAATCCCGTATTCGAATGCTCGAACACGGGATTTTTAACCATTAAGTATTCTTTTTACCGATTAAAAAGAATTTCCCGGTATTTTGGAAGAGGCCAGTATTTATCCTCGACATAAAGTTCCAAATCATCGGCATGAGATCTTATTTCGAGGAAAAGCGGTTTTACTTTATCACAAAGATAAAGAGCCGTTTCACGGGTTGATTTTTGCTGATGGGCTTTGTGTCTTTCTGCTACCATTTTTTCAATATTCTGATACATCCCTTCAATATGTGTTGACAAGATTTCCACAATATGATTTTGTGTTTTCATGGCAGATTTTGGGACTCCTGCTTCGGCAGCATTTTTTAAGTTTGCCATTACCTCTGTCTGGTATCTCATACAAGCCGGTAAAATTTGGTTGAGTGCCAGTTCTTCTATTAGACTGGATTCGATTTCTACTTTTTTAATGTACTTCTCCAGGTAAATTTCATGTCTGGCTTCAAGTTCGCGATCATTCATGATGTTTAAGGAAGTGAATAAATCATGAGACTTTTTAGTGGTGATTGCATCCAATGCGAGGGGAGTCGTCTTAATGTTAGGCAAACCTCTTTTTTCAGCTTCCTTAGCCCATGCTTCGCTATAGTTATCGCCCTCAAAAAGAATATTTTTGCAGGACTTTATACATTCACGAAGTTCTTTAAGGATGGCAGAATCTTTTTTCTCTCCATCGGCAATGTGTTTATCCACTTTTGTTTTGAAATCATTCAATTGGTTTGCAACAATAGTATTCAGAACCATCATTGGATCTGCACAATTGGCGGAAGACCCTACTGCACGAAATTCAAATTTATTTCCGGTGAAGGCAAAAGGGGAGGTCCTGTTTCGATCCGTGTTGTCCATCATGACATCCGGTATCATTTTGTGGATGTCTAGTTTCAAGTCGTTTTCTTCTTCCTCTTTCAAATCGTTTTCAACCCTGGTCTCTATAGCTTCAAGGGCTCTTGTGAGATAGTCGCCGATAAAAACAGAGATAATAGCAGGAGGAGCTTCATTGGCACCCAATCGGTAATCATTGCTTTCTGCCGCAATGCTTGCGCGAAGCAGGTCTGCATGATCGTATACTGCCTTAATCGTATTGGTGAAGAAGGTCAGGAACTGCAGGTTATTCCGAGGTGTTTTTCCAGGGCCCAATAAATTCGTCCCTGTGTCTGTGCTCATAGACCAGTTGTTGTGTTTTCCACTGCCGTTGATTCCGGCAAATGGTTTTTCGTGAAGCAGCACAATGAGATGATGTCTTCTGGCAACACGATCCATCAAGTCCATAAGTAATGAATTGTGATCTACAGCAATGTTAGCCACTTCAAACATTGGCGCTAATTCAAATTGGCTTGGAGCAACTTCATTGTGTCGGGTTCTTACCGGTATACCTAGCTTATGGCACTCCATTTCAAGGTCTACCATATAGGAGTAAACCCTTTCAGGGATTGCCCCAAAGTAGTGATCCTCCAATTGCTGGCCCTTGGCAGGTCCTCTTCCAAACACAGTTCTTCCACTGGCCATCAAATCCGGTCGAGCATAATACATGGCTTTGTCGATAAGGAAATATTCCTGTTCCCATCCCAAAGTCGGTGTAACCTTATTTACAAATCGGTCAAAATATCTTGCTACCCCGGTAGCAGCCTTATCCAAAGCTTCAATGGAGCGAATCAAAGGTGCTTTATGATCAAGAGCCTCACCTGTATAAGAAATAAAGACAGTTGGAATACAAAGCGTTTTAGAACCTGCTATATCCATAATGAATGCCGGTGACATGGGGTCCCATGCAGTATAACCTCGAGCCTCAAAAGTGGCTCGTAATCCACCACTTGGGAAAGAAGAAGCATCAGGTTCTTGTTGAACCAGTGCATCTCCATCAAATTTTTCGACTGCGCTGCCATTACCGGCTAGTGTAAAAAATGAATCGTGTTTCTCTGCTGTCGTACCAGTCAAAGGTTGAAACCAATGTGTGTAGTGGGTAGTGCCTTTTTCCATAGCCCAGGCTTTGAGCGCTGCAGCAATTTGGTCCGCAAGCTGACGTGAGATTTTCTGTCCCTGGGAAATAGTCTGGCTATATGCCTTGTATGCATCGTTAGACAGATAAGCTTTCAACTTATCTTCAGTGAATACATTTTCAGCATAATAGGAAGAGATTTTCTTGTTTTCCCTTGCAAGGGGATTTTTTGGTCTGGAAAGAAACAGACTCAAGGCAGTGCTGCGGTTAGTTGACATAAAATGATAATTTTAAATTATTAAATCTGGCGCAAAAATATAAAATATTTTAGACTAAATTATGTTATTGAGTTAATATTAGTCAAAATATTTTAATTATTTTAGGATAAATACATGAATTGGTAATAAAAAAGCCAAAATATTTCATATTTATAAAAATTAATCTAAGAGGTACTAGTAGGGAAAGATCTAATTCTGCAATGGCCCGGGAGATTTTATTCTGCGTGTAGAGGGAGTCTGAGCCCTCAAAATCAGGAGTAAAAAAGGGTATCAGAAACCATGGAGAATATTAGATTTTTATAAATTTCTTCTTTTAGCATTTTACGCTTTGTTGGAACAGGGCTTATCTTGCATCCTTATTAGAAGACCCATGGCCAATTACTTAGATGAACTCAACCCCATACAACGTGCGGCAGTCGAACAAATCGACGGTCCGGTAATGGTTATTGCAGGACCGGGTTCCGGAAAAACCAGGGTACTAACCTATCGTCTGGCCCACATGATGGAATCCGGTGTCAAACCATGGAACATACTTTCGCTGACTTTTACCAACAAGGCGGCTAAAGAAATGACAGAGAGAATCAGCCAGGTTGCCTCCGGAGAGGCAAGGAAGGTTTGGAGCGGAACTTTCCACTCTATTTTTGCGAGAATTCTGCGGGTGGAGGCAACTAAAATTGGCTATCCAACTGATTTTTCGATTTATGATACGGATGACAGTAAAAGTCTGATAACTGAGATTATCAAAGAACTCAACCTGAATCCAAAGGACTACAATGCCAATTCGCTCAGATCCAGAATTTCAAATGCAAAGTCAAATCTCATCACCCCACTGATGTATGAGAAAGATGCTGATTTGCTTGAGCAGGATCGGATCAACAAGATGCCCTATACTTCTGCAGTGTATAAAAGATATGTTCAGAAATGTCTTCAATCGGGAGCGATGGATTTTGATGATCTCTTACTTCAACTGTTCAGGCTGTTTCAGGAAAATCCGGACAATGTGCTGGAAAAATACCGGAAACAGTTTACGCATGTAATGGTAGATGAGTTCCAGGATACCAACTATCTTCAGTATGCCATCCTAAAAAAAATTGTGCTCTATCCGGGAAGTCAAAGGAATGTTTGCATTGTTGGGGATGATGCCCAAAGTATTTACTCATTTCGTGGAGCGACCATCAAAAACATTTTGGATTTCGAAGCAGATTTTCCGGATGTGAAAATTTTTAAACTCGAACAAAACTACCGAAGTTCCGAGCACATTGTACAAGCGGCAAATGATGTGATTACATACAATGTCCGGCAGATTAAAAAAGAAATATGGACGGATAAAAAAGAAGGTCATAAGATCAAGTTGATCAAATCAAGTTCGGATAATGAGGAAGGAAGAAGAATAGCGGATTATATTGTCGAGCTGAAGAACAGTTACCATTTAAAGAATAAGGAAATCGGAATCCTTTACAGGACCAATGCGCAATCCAGAATTTTTGAAGAGCAAATGCGTCGGTTAAATATTCCGTATAAAGTATTTGGTGGAATGTCCTTTTACCAACGTAAGGAGATCAAGGATTTGCTTGCCTATCTGCGTCTGACCGTAAATCCAAAAGACAATGAGGCCTTTAAAAGAATTGTGAATTATCCCAAAAGAGGAATTGGCGATGGTACAGTAGATAAGCTGTTGGAATTTTCAAAGGAACACAATCTGTCCTTATTCGAGAGTCTTGCTTCGTTCAGTGCAGCAGGCAAAATAGGTCAACAGTTACAGATGTTCCGCATGCAAATCATCGAGATGCAGGACATGTCTCGCAGGAGTAATGCTTACGATGCAGCCATGTACAGCTATAAGATGTCAGGACTGTCTTCTGAACTCAAACAAGATGTAACGAATGAAGGAATCTCCAGATTAGAGAACGTGATGGCCTTACTGGATGGTATAAAGGATTTTACAGAGAATGATGAAGCATTGGGAGATACCACTGTAGACAGAAGTCTTTCGTCTTACCTGCAATCCATCGCCCTAATCACCCAATTGGACGAAGAGAAAGAAGGTAACGATTATGTTACGTTGATGTCCGTGCATTCAGCAAAAGGACTTGAATTTGAAGCGGTCATAGTAGGTGGTTTGGAAGAGAATTTATTTCCATCTTATATGTCCATGTCATCACCCGAACAACTCGATGAAGAGCGCAGATTATTTTATGTGGCCATTACCAGGGCAAAGCATTTTCTGACCTTGAGTTATGCCACTTCAAGATATTTTTTTGGAAACTTAAGGATGAACGAACCAAGCCGATTCATTGAAGAAATAGACGAAGCCAGATTCGAAAAAGACAACACAGCAAGAGCAACAGTTTTTACTTTGACTGATGAACCGGCTTCCCCTAAAGTAAGGTTTGTAGAGAAAAAACCTGTAAGTATCAGTCATCCCGGACTTGCAAACTTTAAACCCAGCAATCCGAATGGAATTCAGGCAGGTATGACGGTGCTGCATCAGAAATTTGGAGAAGGAAAAGTGCTGAACATCGAAGGAGGATCAGACAATAGAATTGCAACCATTTTTTTTAGAGAAGTTGACAACCCACAGCGGAAAATCATGTTGAAGTTTGCGAAATTGGAGATTTTAAGCTAATTTGCTAATTAGCTAATAAGTTAATGAGTTAATGGGGAAATTAGACTTTTATATTTCCAACAAATAATTTTAAAAAAAAACAAATATAAGTTTATGTCTCACTATTTAGATGCTACTGTGGATGTGTACAAGGATGCAGCAATGAGTCCAAATGTAGGTTTGTGCTGCACAACCACTCCGGTGTGGCAGTTGCCGGAATTGAACATTCCTTCAAAAATGCTGGCCATGAATTATGGCTGTGGAAGTACGGTAGAGCCGAGGGATCTAAGCAATCATCCCAAAGTACTTTATGTAGGAATTGGAGGAGGAATGGAGCTGTTGCAATTTGCTTATTTTAGTCGAAGGAAAGCAAGTGTAATAGGAGTTGATGTGGTAGATGAAATGATTGACGCATGTCATGAAAATTTAAGGGAAGCCGAGAAGATGAATCCATGGTTCGACGCTGATTATATAGACATTAGAAAAGGAAGCGCGCTGGATTTACCAATATCAGATGAAACAGTAGATGTAGCCGCTCAAAATTGTCTGTTCAATATTTTTAAAACAGAAGATTTAAAAAAGGCATTGACAGAAATGTACAGAGTGCTGAAGCCACACGGCAGATTGGTCTTATCTGATCCTATCTCTGAAGACCCCATGCCGGAAAGCTTAAAAAATGATGATCACCTAAGAGCTTTGTGTTTAAGTGGTGCAATACCTTTGGAAGAATATATTAACCTCATTACAAGCGTAGGTTTTGGTACCATAGAAATAAGAGCCAGAAGACCATATCGGATATTGGCTTCAAATCAATATCCAGGACTGGCTAAAAACATTTATATAGAAAGCGTGGAAGTATGCGCGATAAAAGACCCGATGCCAGAGGATGGAGCTTGTGTTTTTACTGGTAAAGCGGCAATCTATTTTGGAAAAGAAGACGCCTTTGATGATCATAAAGGACATGTACTGATGCAGAACCAGCCGCTGGCCGTCTGTGATAAAACAGCCCATAATTTAGCCAGGCTCAATCATCCTGAAATTTTCATTTCCGAATCTACGTTTCACTATGATGGGGGAGGTTGCTGTTAAAAATATTGAAAAATTTAAACTATAGTAAGGAGTAGTGAATTATCAATATTAAAACTAATTTGTCCCAGTTTTAAACTTAGTTATAATTGTAAGGATAATGACCCAAGTTTTAAACCAGCTTGCCCGAAAGAAGGATTTACACCACGAGTAGGGAATATTTACTTTAAATCTTGTAAAGTGAATGAGTCTGTGAATTGCTATAGTACAAGTACTGGAGTCTGCTTTGATACAGAACTTAGACTTCACATTGAATATTTTTGTTGCCTGCAAGGGGGCGGAGGTATAAATTAGTAAACATGAAGAGTTTAATTATAAGTTTATTTTTATTACTAAATTTAAAAATTTGCCACTCCCAAGACCTATGGGAGAGAATAACATCGACCCAAACTTTTTTAACAGAAGATATTGCAATGGATTCAAAAGGAAAGGTATACATTGCAGTTAAAGGACACAATGATATTTTTGAAATTAATATAGTACAAAATGAAATTAAATATGTACGATTACCGGATGTTTGGCAACCATATTTTGCACTAATACACAGTAAGAAAATATGGATAAATGGGGATGATAGTTTAGTGAATTATTTTATTTATGGCGGGGTTCCGTTGCCATATTATTTAAAAAATAACTCCTTTTATCCGGCAATTGATTATTCCGATACATCGCTCCATCCTTTTGTTACAACTACAGAAAAATTTGATCGTTCAGGAGAGTATTATTTCAGTGCTTTAAATGAAATTTATAAATATAAAACACTATGGGAATTTAATGGAATAGAAAGGGTATTCAGTCTTTCAAATGGGGAAAATCTTATTGCGGATTATTTTCCTTTCACTAGTGAAAATAATTATGCAGTAGTTTCAAATATTGATAATACATTTTCAATCTACAATTATTCCACGAAAACAAAAAAAAGTGAAAGAATAATCAATACTAATTTAAATATAGAATCTAGTAAGGTCGTCATAACGGAAGACGGAAATATTTTTCTTCCAACAACAAATGGACTATACCACTATTCAGATAATGGCAATTCGGTAGATGTTCCTGTAATTGATGCTGATGAGGGACCCTATACTCATATTACCGATTTGAGGCAAAGTAAAAGAGGAGATGCTGTAATTGCGCGAACGAATGGTAAATTTTATTTTTCTTACGATACTGGAAAAACATGGATTAAGCCGATAAACTTTAATATAAATTTCCCTTCAGACCATATAGTAAAAATGGAAATATGGGATAGTTTGCATGCTGTAGCCTTTTTGAAATATGGATGTTTTGAGGAGCAAAGCTTACTGTTGACAAATAATAGAGTTGGTTGGACAGCAGTAAATCCAGGAATAAACTATTATGAATTAACTAAAATATTTAAAACTGTTTCAGGGAGATTGTTTGGCTTAGAAAATAATTGTGATTACATTTACTCAGATAATGATGGAATAAATTGGAGGTCATTAAAAGTTCAAAATAATGCAATTCGGAATTTATTAAAAGTAAGAAATGAAAATTTGCTTGCATGGAACCCAGGGGACAGCATTTTAAATTTTTCTGATGATTTTGGAGATACCTGGGATAATAAGATAATTTTTGAAGGCGAAATTCAAAATGTTACTAATTTATTTGATTTAAATGTTTTTTTGGTATCAATAACTGATTCAAGAGGTTCCTCCCCCAAATTTCATTATTATTTAAGTGTTGATGGTGGAAAATCATGGGTAAAGCAAAATAGTAATAGTTTTCCAAAGATTAATACCAAAGGTATTGTTTGGGACAATGGTGGAAGCATTATATCATATGGATCTAATTCCACTAATGTATACATGTCAAGTGATTTTGGAAAATCTTGGAAGGTGGATAATCGATTTTTAAACATGAAAATATTTGATCTAATATTTACAGAAGACAATAGTGTTTTAGTCAATGGAGTAATAGATAATATTCGAGGGGTGTTTTTAAGTAGAGATTATAAATTATTTGAACTATTAACAGGAGCATCTGATGGGATTAAATATTTAAAAAACGGTTTAATAGTTGCATATTCAGTTGTGGACGGTATTAGGATAAGTAACGATTTTGGTAAATCATGGGAAAGTCTTAGTAGAAATTTGCCATTGAATGAAAAAGTTAGGACTACAATTTATAATGATTTTTATTTGAATGGAGACGGCATAGCTTACCTATCTCTTGGTTATGACGGTTTATACAAAACAAAGGATGCTTTAGTAGGAATAAAGAAAATTGCAAAGGATGAATTGATAGTAAATTTATCTCCAAATCCTGTAGAAAGTTTATTAAATATAGAGATGGGAGATGAATTTAAGGATTTAAATGTTTTATGTATACTAAAGAATTTAATGGGACAAACGGTTTTAAGGTATAATATGAATTTTCAAAATTCAATATTGAACATCAGTGAGATTCCAAAAGGTGTTTATTTTTTGGAATTTCAATATATGGGAAAGTTAATTTGTTCTAATAGAGTAGTAAAAATCTAAAAAAATTTAAATTCTCACACTGTATTTGGACTTTCAAAATTTCTGAATGGATATTTAGTCCAAAATAGTTCTTAAGGTTTGTGATTACTTTTTAACTTTGATGAAAAGGACTTTAATTATTTATAATCTACTATTACTGATAACTGCAAATATTTTATCAGGTCAAGTGTTAGTGAATAGTTTAATTATTTTAACACCAGATTTACACGAAATTTCAGGTCTGATAACTTTAGACAGAGGTCAGCACTATTACGCCATCAATGATGGTGGGAATGAAGCAGTAATCTATCAGCTGGATTCAGTCGGCAGAGTGGAAAGAAAAGTATCCGTGGTCAATGCAATAAACAGGGACTGGGAAGAATTGACAACAGATGGAAAAGAGTATCTGTACATCGCGGATACCGGTAACAACAAGCAAAAAAGACAAAGGGTAGTAATCTATAGAATCCGGCTGGTGGATTTAATTGGTGATAATGCAGTGCAAGCAGATTCTATAGAAATTATATATCAACAATATCCTGATAAAAAACCAAAAGGCAAGGACAGAAAATTCGATGTCGAGGCCATGTGTTGGATGAAAGATAAAATCTACTTTTTTACTAAAAATTGGATGCAGGACATTCCTCTAAAGACTGATTTGTATACACTGTATCCGAATCCAGGAATACATACTTTAAGTCCCGAAAAAAGTATCGCATACTCCGGCAGATTTTTTATGGAAAGTCAGCTCACAGGAAGCTGTTTTGATCAAGAGTCAAACAACATTTATTGGCTCACGGAGACCCAAATCATCCAAACCGATGCACCCTCCTTTAAGCGAAAAAAAATGGTCACCTACGATCTTCCGGAATTGGGGCAATGGGAATCCATTTGTCCATTGGGGAACTCGAGATTTGCTGTAGCGCGGGAGCGCAACAAGGTCTTTGGACAGGAAGCAGCCTTGATGATACTCAGTTTAAAAAGCCAGGATTGATTTATACCTATCTAAGGGACAAATGCGTTTACTTTGCATTTGACTGAAACCCTGAATGGGAAATCATGATGGACGTATACAGTAAGACCGGTCGTTGGAAATTATACCTTGCCATATTGGGGGTGTTAATTGCATTATTACCTGTCTTCTATTCCAATTATCTGGCCCAGAACCTGGCCGAGCGAGAGAAAACACATGTGGAATTACTGGTGCGTACGCTGAAGGAAATTTCACTCAACCAGAATTACGATCAGGACATGACTTACCAGGTGGAGGTTCTTGAAAAACTCAACAATGTAAGTGTGGTTACGGTCAATCACAATGGAGATGTACAACTCCATAACTATCCCGAAAACGTTGACACCTCTGCCGTATTGAAGCGCGTGCGGGCCTCAGGAATACAACCCCTGACGACACCGGACTATGAAGCAATATATTGGGAATATCCAAAAATTTTGACACTGATCCGATACTTCCCACTTCTGCAATTATTCCTTTTGCTGGTTTATGTAGCGATTGGTTATGCCGTTTTTAATCTCACCCGAAAGGAAGAGCAGAACAGGGTATGGGTAGGGATGGCCAAAGAAACTGCCCATCAGCTTGGCACTCCGATCTCCGGCATTATGGGTTGGATTGAAAATCTTAAATCACCAGATACCGATCCGGAGCAAGCGGCAGAAATTGTGCGTCACATGGAGCAGGATGTATTTAAGCTTCAGCAAGTCTCTGACCGCTTTTCTAAAATTGGATCCAAACCCGAGCTACATCCTTGTTCGCTCCTGCAGGAATTGTTGGAGGCCAAGCGATATATGCAGGTACGTGCATCCAGGCATATTGTTTTTGATTTCCCTGATGAAGAGGATCAGGACTATTGGGTCGACATCAATCCAAATTTGTTTTCATGGGTTTTGGAGAATTTACTTCGCAATGCTTTGGATGCCATGGAAGGAGAAGGCAAGATCATGGCCAGGATTTCCAAACATCACCACATGATTCATCTGGAGATTACAGATACAGGCAAGGGAATTCCTGCCGGAAAATTTGATACCATTTTTCGACCCGGTTACTCTACCAAACTCAGAGGCTGGGGGCTGGGATTATCTCTGGCAAAACGCATCATTGAGAACTATCACAATGGAAGGATCTATGTAAAAGATTCGGCAATTGATCAGGGCACAACGTTTATGATTGAATTGCGGGAAAGTGAGGATGGAATTAGAAAATTAGAAAATTAGAAAATTGGAAAATTGGAAAATTGGAAAAAGTTGTCATATCTGTTGGCATACACTCTACAGGTAAATTTTGTTGGAGATTTTTATGGCAATAAGACCATTAAACTTTTCATCAGGAGTAGACAAAATGTATTGGAGAATTTTCCAGTCTTTCGTATCTCTTGCATTGGATTCTGGTGTCGCGATTTTTGAACACAAAGAGCACAATTGCTTCCCACAGAAAAACCCATCCACCAATGTTGAGGCCTTCTACCAATGTTTCGTAAAGTATATTTTTTGATGACCAGTTGTTCAGATAAAAGCTAAGCAACAGCAAGGCAAAGGCGCTGAGTATATAGGTAATACTCCTCTGGTATACTTGATTTATTTCTCTTTTGTAAGACCGGATCATGAATTGAAAATAAGTTTTAATACCGGTGATTACGCGTTGCTCTTTTTCGGTGTCCCGGATGTCGGCCGGTGCATTGAATTGCAGGATCAATGGATACTTGAGTGGGATGTCCACAGAACTTTCCTCCATATAAGTCATAAGGTCAGAGTCCAGGTCTCTTTTGACAAATGGGGCCGGATCCAGATTGTTGAAGATGTCGTGATAACTGCCGATGGAAATCTTAATCAGAAAAGCCTTGGTTGCGGGATCCCGCTCGTAAATTCTTTCCAGAAGGGAGATTTTGTTTTTTATAGAGGCCGGCATTTTTAGAATTGTTGCGATCAGGTAATTTTTGTCCTATTTTGTAGCACTGAACCTCCCGGGCATATCTACTTTTATTGCCCAAGATACACCCGGGGCTATTTTTTTACAAATGTTTTGCTTAAGGATTTGGAAGAATAGTTTCTGTCTGGCTATCTCAGAATTTCTAGTCAGCTTCAAAAGAGGGGCTACAGTGTGTATTTATTGAATTTCGCATTCTTGAAACCTTTCTGACATTGTAGCCAATCCGTAAATTTTAGAAAATGCTGAGACAGCACTACTTTCCTGTGAATTTTCATCACGGTCACCTATTCATTTAGTCATCACGGCTCGCTTTATGGCGCTGTAACCCCAGCGGTGCCGGATATGGTCCAGTTGACGCATAAGGGAGATTTGTGTGGCCGTATCTTCAAACAGATCAAACTGGGGGCTGCCATAGACCAGTCCGCTGAACTTTACGCCGATGAGGCGGATGAGTTGGCGGCGTTCGTACACTTTTCGAAAGAGTTCCTGGACAACGGGCCAAAGATTTTTATCGAGTGCGGTGTAACTGATCTTACACTGGCGGCTGAAAGTATTGAAGTCGGCGTAGCGAATTTTGACGGTGACGATGGAACAGAGTTTGCCGGAGTCTCGCAGTTCGAAGGCCAGTTTTTCGGTCATGTCGAGCAGTAGTGTGCGGATCCGTTTCATGTCAAGGGTATCTTGTTCGAAAGTACGTTCTTTGGAGATGGATTTGGCTTCGTGGTAGGGGACCACAGGACGGTGATCGATCGCGTTGGCGTGTTCCCACAGGCTGCGGCCGTTTTCACCAAATTGACGTTCGAGTAATTTGGCGGGAATTTCGCTGAGGACTTTTATGGTCCGTACCCCCATGAAGCTGAGTTTTTTGTAGGTTTCCTTGCCGATGCCCGGGATTTTGGCGGTGGAGAGGGGTGCCAGGAAGTCCTTTTCGGTTCCGGAGGGAATCTCGCGGGTGCCGTTGGGTTTGGCTTCTCCCGTGCCGACCTTGGACACGAGTTTGTTTACAGAGAGGCCGAAGGAAATGGGCAGGCCGCTTTCGCGGATGATGGACTGGCGGAGCTCGTCGGACCATTTCATGCAACCAAAATAGCGGTCCATACCAGTGAGGTCGAGGTAGAACTCATCGATGGAGGCTTTTTCGAAGACAGGAGCGCGGTCCGCAATGATGTCGGTGACCAGGGCTGAGTATTTGCTGTAGCTGTCCATGTCTCCCTGCAGGATGAGGGCCTGTGGACAGAGCCTTTTGGCCATTTTGACGGGCATGGCGGAGTGGATGCCGAAAGCTCTGGCTTCATAGCTGCAAGCCGCCACCACTCCCCGACTGCTGTTGCCACCTACGATCAGTGGCTTACCCCGCAGGGAAGAGTTCTTCAGGCATTCTACGGAGACGAAGAAGGAATCAAGATCCAGATGAAGTATGGCCCTGTCAAACATATTCAGTTTTTATTCCGTGGCAATCGGGATACAAATGTATAATAAAATGACTTTGTATGTCGAATAATTCGACAATTTTATATCTTTGCCCTCTCATAAAACTCAAATCCCTTATATGTCAACCGATCAAAACCAAAGCAAACCATCACGGGGTACTTCCCTGCATCTCACCAACCGCTTTCATAAAACCAACACCGTAGCCAGTCCGGAAATGAATCAATTACCGGCTGAAGACCGGCAGGCCGACTTATCCAAAACCCAAACCATCGAAGTAAAGGCCAAGAGTATGATTAACAAGGTCTCCAGCCCGGATTTATTTATGGAATATTCACTGAATCCATATCAGGGTTGTGAGCATGGCTGCGTTTATTGTTATGCACGCCCTACGCACAATTACTGGGGATACAGTGCTGCAGATGACTTTGAAAATAAAATTCTGGTAAAGGCAAATGCAGTAGAAGTCCTTAGTAGAGAACTCAAGTCCAGAAAATATCAGGTGAAGCCGATCATGTTGTCGGGCAATACAGATTGTTACCAGCCGGTAGAAAAAAAATACCGGCTTACCCGACAGATTCTTGAACTCATGTTGGCCTGGCGTCACCCGGTAATGATCATCACTAAAAATGCACTCATTCAGCGAGATCTGGATCTGCTCAGTGAACTGAATAATCTACGTCTGGTTCAGGTGGCGATTTCGGTTACGGCAGCCCATGATCGTACACGCAGGGTCATGGAACCAAGGGCTTCCACCATCGCCAGCCGGTTCAGAACCATCCGATTGTTGGCAGAAAAGGGAATTCCGGTCCATGGCATGTTGGCTCCCATCATTCCAGGAGTTAATGACATGGAAATCTTTGACATGGTCCAGCAGGTTGCCGAGGCAGGTGCTCAAACGGCTTCTTATCAAATCGTTAGGCTGAATGGGGATCTCCAGCCCATTTTTGGCCATTGGTTGGATGAACAATTTCCGGATCGGAAGGAGCGCATTTTGAATGGCATCCGATCCAGTCATGGTGGCGAATTAGGGGATTCCCGTTTTGGAATGCGAATGAAGGGTGAGGGAAACATTGCCGACATCATTCGTCAACAGTTTAAGCTCGCCCATACCCGTTTTATGCCAAAAACGGAGCGGCAAAGCCTGAGGACTGATCTGTTTCGTCCGATAAGAGGAAATATGAGAGAACTTTGGGAGTTGAGCTAATTCGTTACTATGCTAAGGTAAAATTTGGGGAACAGGAGAATTTGAAAAAGCAACCTGGATGATGGAAATAGAATGCAAACGAAGGAACACCATGAGTTTGAAGATTAAACGAGAGATAAGTGTGCAACCAGTCTTTGCCGACAAGAATACTGTTTAAAGTTTGCGGGTTTTTCCTGATAGTTGGTAGCAATTTATGGAAGTAGAATTAATTTCAAAAAGAAGAAGTTCTACAGTAATATGAATATATTTGTTCAATAAAGACCAGAATCATGAAAACCTTAATTTTTAGTATTTTATTTTTGGGCATGACAGTTGTTGCACAGGCACAATTGTCCACCAGTGACATTTTCACGGAAGAAAGCATTAATTATATAAAGATCCAACTGGATGTCCACGGCCAGGTGTCCGGAAAAATATCAGAAGTGGCGAAGGGGGAATGGCAGATTTCTGCTTTGGGTACCATCCCTAAAACAGACCCTAAAAAATTATCTTCCCCACTAACGGAGGAACAGGTGGATACGCCTGAAGCAGCAGTGAAAACGGCTATTGCTTCGTATCAGGCATCCGGCAAATCTTGTACTGAGTATAGAATTCAGAAAAGAGATGAACTCTGGCAAGTGTTGCTGCTGGATTGTCAATAAATTTTTTAGCTGATTTGTTTTTATTGGGTGGTATTGACATTTATTGATCTTCTCTGCTTTTTAGCTTAAGTGAATTTCAGGAGAAAAATCAATTTTCAAGGCTTAACTTTTGTAAAGCCTGGAATCTTCAATCGCTTCTATTACCTCCTCCGGCACCATATACCTTATGGATTTTCCTTGCTTGATCATTTCGCGGATTTGGGTGGAAGATATGTCCAGGAGTGGGGCGTCAGTAAAAACAATGTTGGGGTGTTTGGCCAGTTCAGTTTGATCGTTGTAGTTGGGTCTTTTATAGATGTAGATTTTAAATTTTTCCATCAATAGCTCGTAATTTTTCCACTTAGGAAGGCTGATCAGATTATCGCCGCCCATAATCAGGGCAAATTTATGTTCCGGGTATTTTTCCTTAAGATGGGTAAGGGTATCTATTGTGTAGGATGGTTTGGGTAGATGGAATTCGATGTTGGATACTTGTATTTTGGGGTTGCCTTCAGCAGCGAGCCTTACCAAATGGAGTCTATCGTAGTCACGTGCAAGGCTTGTTTTATTTTTTAGTGGGTTGTGTGGACTCACCACCATCCAAACCTGATCTAAATCTGTCTCATTCAACAGATGTTGGGCAATGATCATGTGACCGACATGAACCGGATTAAAAGAGCCGAAGAAAAGCCCGATGTACATCAATAATTAGTCACCACCAACATCAGCAGGTCTTCACCCGGCATTTGCTCCTGAGGAAGAATGATGGCCGGCTTAGTAGAGCTGCTGAATTCAAAATTCACGTTTTCACTTTCGATAACGGTGAGCATCTCCAACATGAATTTGGCATTCAAACCAAGGTTGATGGCTTCACCTTCATACACACAGCTCAGTTGTTCGGTAGCTTCATTGTTGAAGTCCAAATCCTGAGCAGTGATGGTCAGGCTTTTATTTTGGATATTCAACACCACCTGATTGGTAGTTTTATTGGCAAAAATAGAAAGTCGCTTTAGTGAAGAAATCAATTCTTCCCTTGCCACGGTCATTCTGTTCGGATTGTTTGCTGGAATTACAGCATTGTAATCCGGGAATTTGGCTTCAATCAAGCGGGTGGTAAAGAGCACATTGTCAAATTCAAAGAAGGCCTTTGATTTTCCAAAATAGATCACCACCTTACCGTCTTTTGGAAGAATCCCCTTAAGACTAAGCATAGATTTCTTAGTCAGCAAAAGGCTTGAAGCTACGTCCGACTGAATATCCAGAAAACTATATTTTACTAATTTATGTGCATCGGTGGCTGCAAAGGTCACATGGTTAAAATCAATGTTAAGGTTGATTCCACGCATACTTTGACGCATTTCGTCGTTACTGGCAGCGAAGAAAGTTTTATCAATCCCTTTTTGGATTTGGATAGAATCCATTTCGATCCGATCCTCATCGCTTGGTTTTTCGATTTCCGGAAAATCTTCGGCCTTCTCTCCCACCAATTTATATTTACCGGAAGCAGAAGTTATCTCAATACCTCTTGTTTCTGTATTGATTACAAAATTAAGCGGTTGTTCGGGTAGAGACTTTAAAGTCTCCAGCAAGGTTTTACCTGGCACCGCAATTTTTCCATTTTCAGAACCATTCACTTCAACCTCCGTGTTAATGGTCATTTCAAGATTGGAGGAAGCGATGGATAATTTGTTTCCTTTAAGATCGAGCAAAAAATCCTCTAAAACCGGCATAACGGGATTTGCACTCAATGCGCTGGAAGCAATTTGAAGTGGTTTTAACAGGGTTGAAGTGGAGGCAACAAATTTCATAATATTGGATTTTTATTCTGGAAACGCAAAAATACGCCCCAGGACCTTATCCTCGGCATGATTGGTAAATATTCTTTCAGTTATCGAATTATTCTCATCATTTTTGCCTTTTCTAAGCAACATTAACTTACCGGTGAAAGAAATTGTACAACAAGAGTGGCCATTGATCATTGCAGGTCCCAATTGGGAATTGAAATTGCCGGAGTTTGACACCATTCAGATTTCCAATGGCGCACTGGTTTATTCTTTAAAATCCAATAAGGAGGGCTTGTGTTACCTTGAGTTTGTTTTTGAAAATGGCCGCTTGACGGAACATAAGAAGCTAAGTTCCAGGATGTGTGCTTCTCAAATCCAGGAAGGGACTCAGAAATTTTCCAATCCGGAAATAGTTGATTTCTTTGATTATTATGGCTGTTCTTACAGTATTCATGCGGATTTGGACTTTACGGTAATGTCGCTCAGTTGTCTGGAGAAACATTTTGAAACCATTGCAAAGTTTGTTGTGGATTTGTTGACCACTCCGATATTTCCGGAAGATCAGCTGGTGAAGGGAAAGGTATTTCTTTCTTCACAATTAAGTCACCAACTGACTGAACCGGACTTTGTTTCTTATCGGGAGTTTACTGCTCATCTTTATGGAAGCCATTCACCCTATGGTTACAATTCGACGCCTGAACTCATCGCTGACCTCAATAGGGAAGATCTCATTTTGTACCATCAGGAAAACTATGTGGCAAATAGACTAAAAGTGTTTTACTGCGGGGCATCCAAAGGTTTGGAGTTTTGGGAAAGATTATTGGGTATTTTTCCAAACCATGGTAAAAATGAACCCGTTAAAATGACAATCCACCATCCGGAAGTTTTGAATCATCATACTGCCATGGCCAATTGTTCTCAAACCAGTCTAAAAATCGGTCTTAAGCTTTTCCCCAAAACACATGATGACTATTATGGAATGTACATGTTGAATACTATATTGGGCGATTATTTTGGATCAAGATTAATGCACCATATTCGCGAGGAACACGGCTTGACGTATGATATTCATTCTACCATAGATGCTCAGACTCATGATGGATGCTTTTACATCAGTGCTGAATTAAATCCTGAATCCAGGGAAAAATCTATTGAAATGATCAAAAAAGAAATTAAAAAACTTCGTTCCAAACCTGTTCCGGAGCAGGAATTGAACATGGTCCGGAATTATCTCAATGGTCATCTTCTAAGACTTGTGGATGGCCCCTTTCAATCCATATTATTCCTTAAAATTCTACTTACAGAATTTAAGACATTGGAAGCCTTTGACAAATTGGTTCAAAAGATCAGATATGTTGATCAGAAGGACTTGATGGCCTTGGCTAATCAATACCTGATTGCAGAAGAAATGTCTGTGTTTTCCGCCGGGGCTTAAACCGTCTTACTTAAAAGAATCCAGGGTCCAATTCTCAACAACACATTGTATCTTACGGCCCAAACAAGACCAATATGACACAGACTGTTAAGACAAACTACAGTGCGCTCACCACTTTAATCACTGTATTTTTCTTTTGGGGCTTTATTGCGGCCGGTAATGGTGTATTTATACCATTTTGTAAAAATTATTTCAAACTGGATCAATTTCAAAGTCAGTTGGTAGATTTTGCTTTTTATGGAGCATATTATATCGGAGCTTTGATTCTGTTTATCATTGGTGCTGTGAAAGCTAAAGATCTGGTATCGAGTTGGGGTTACAAACGCAGTATTATTTATGGACTTTTGTTTTCACTGATGGGAGCTATTGCCATGATATTGGCAGTAAAAACCGGCTCCAATGAAAATGGATTCAGTTTTTTTCTATTTGCATTTTTTATTCTGGCGTTGGGTTTTTCTTTACAACAGACAGCTGCAAATCCATTTGCCATGTTGCTTGGTGATCCTGCGACAGGGTCCCACAGAATAAATCTAGGAGGAGGCATAAATTCATTTGGCACAACCATTGGCCCAATTGTGGTTGCGCTGGTGTTGTTCGGTACCACTTCTGTCAGTGATGAAATGTTGAATTCATTAAGTCTTGATAAAGTAACGATTTTGTATGTCTGTGTTGGTCTGTTGTTTATGGCAGCAGCAGTTTTATTTGCGAGTTCGAAGAAAGTTCCACCAGGATACTTTGATGCCAATATAGAACCTGCAAAAAAAGCAATGTGGACTATGGTGTTGATAACCATAGGATTGTTTTTGTGCTTTACCCCTGTATTCAACAGTTATAAAACAGATGCTTCCGGTTTGGGAGATACAGAAAAATTGGCTTTGGAGAATTACAGGATGTACTGGCTCATTGCAGCCTTACTTGTTATTTTAGTTGGATTGACATTGGCAAATCAATTTTCCAAAAAGAATAAAGCAGGTTGGGGAGCTTTGCAATATCCTCAGTTGGTATTGGGAATGATTGCCATATTCGTTTATGTCGGGGTGGAGGTAAGCATCCAAAGCAACATGGGAGAATTGTTGAAAAGACCCGAATATGGCTCCTTACAAGCTGCAGACATTGCACCATATATTTCTATGTATTGGGGAAGTTTAATGATTGGTCGTTGGACAGGTGCAATTCCTGTTTTTGATTTGAATGCAAGAATGAAGACCATTCTGATGGTGATCGTACCCATCGTTGCATTTGGGGTAGTGATTGTACTCAATATGATTGCGAACAAAAACATGAGTCATCTTTATTATTACATTTTATGTGTGCTGGTTTTGGTGGCTGCTTTTTTTGTGAGTAAAGACCGCCCTGTTTTCACCTTGATGTTATTTAGTGGACTTAGCCTGGTGGCTATGGTAATTGGATTGACTACCACCGGTCAATTGTCTATTTATGCATTTTTGAGTGGTGGATTGTTTTGTTCGGTGATGTGGCCTTGTATATTTTCTCTCTCTCTGGCGGGCTTGGGAAAATATGAAACACAGGGTTCCGGTTTTTTAATCATGATGATACTTGGAGGAGCAATAATTCCACCGCTACAAGGTAAATTGGCAGATATCCCTACGATTGGAATTCATCAATCCTATTGGATTACTGCTGTATGTTTTACTTACCTTTTGATATTTGCAATGGCTATAAAATCGATACTAAAAAGACAAGGAATCGATTACGATCAACAAGTAACCGGAGGACATTAAGGTATTTTAGATTTTATGAATTTTAATCCATTTAATGGATTTGTTCCATAAATTTGAATTTAAAGTTTAAAGATTTTCTTTGTGGCAATCAGATTATTTCCATTTTTGATTTGAAGCAGGTAGATGCCTGGTAATAGATGAGAAGTAGAGAGGGAAAAGCTATTTTCGAAAAAACGAAAACCAATTTCAGATATAAATTTTCCATTTATATCAATCAGGTTCAATTCCAGAATATTAGAAGACTCCAATTTTGAGTTTATAACAATCAAATTTTGTAATAAATTATGATGTATTTCAATTCCTAAGATACCTGGATTGTTGCTAGAGTTCACAAAATTTAGTAAAAATGGACCAAGATATTTGCTGCAAGAATTTTTATCAGTTACTAAACAATAGTAGAATCCCCTTCCAAGAGAATCAGCTTTTGGGAATGTGTCGTTATTACTCCATTTAAATTTGTAAGGAGGGGTTCCACCAACTATAAATAATTCAATACTTCCATCCATGGAAGAAATATTTGGTTGTATAATTTCTACCTTTAAGGTATCCAATAATTCAGGTTCGGGAATTTTGTACCCGGTAACCACAAACTGACACATAGATTGATCAGTGATCGTGCAAGTATAAATTCCGGGTCCTAGATTTTCTATGAATGCAGTTGTATCATTATTATTCCATTGGTATCTGTACGGTGGAGTTCCTCCTTTAAGAATTAATTCAAGAGACCCATCCATAAAACCATTGCATCTTATGTCTTTTCCATTGATATAATCCAATTCAATTTGTGGTATGGAATTTATTTCAAAATTTATAGTATCAATACATTTTGAAGGAAAGAGAAGTGAAAGGGTATATTTACCAGCAATCAATGAATCCATTCTAATTCCTGGAAAATATCCATATATCCAATTTAGTTTGATAAGATTTAAATCAAGATCCTTTAATGTAATTTTACCAAATTCCTTTCCGCATTGCGGAGTAATAGAAATTTGATAATCTGGAGATTTGAATTTTGTTTCATCAGCACCAATATCTATAGTTTTTTCTTGTATTCTATCTTCCCCATCAATATCAAATACAGGATTGAGAGAATCAATAAGTGCGACAGTACCTTTATTTAATGCAGGAGAACATGGAGAAATATGACCTATGCTATCCAAAAATAGCGGGTCTGTATCAAACAAATTATTATTGCCAAACCTATATTTAAATCCAGAGGTAGGAAAATTGGGAATGTTAATAATTTTTTTAATTTCAAAATTTTTTACTCTTGAAGAGTCTAAGTTAAAAATATTAAAATCAACATTTGAATTTCCTCCAGTTGTCTTAAAAAGTTGAAGAGAATCATTTAAATTCAATTTTGCAAAGATGTTATTTTGAATGACTACCGGCACATTAAGAGAACTAGATTCTTCACAATGAATCTCAAATAGTTGAAAATTGTTGAAGTAAAAGGTATTATTTAAAATCGAATTATTGGATTGTTTATTCTGAGTAATTTTGAATATTGGAGCGGATTTATTTTTTATAAAAAATATGTTATTGTAAATTCTATTTTCAAAGGACAAGTTAAAATTAGGCATTGTAGATGTGGAATTCCAAATAATGTGGTTATATTCAAAATTTAAAGAGGCACTTAAATTTCTAATAACAGAAGGAAAATTTGAATTTGATAAAATTTCAAATTTGTTATGATTTACCATTACCATGCTATTAGATAATTCCAAACAATTTTTTAAATTTCCAACATCTTTAAACTGGAAAATTTCAGACAGCCGAAAATAATTATAACTTATTTTCACAATATTTTTACCTGCAGATATGGTTATATTATTGGAATTATTATCATGCCAAGAGTTATGTTTAATAAGTATTTCACTTTTGCCAAAATTATATGAATTAAAGTAAAGATTAGAAAATGAAAAGTTATCTTTAAAATAATTTTCACTTATATTAATTTTTGCATTATTTGATAACAGGTCAAATCTTAAATCTGAGGAATTGGAAGAAAAATTTGATTCAAATTTATTTTGTTGAAATGTAAAGCTATCTTTGGCACATATTGAAATTTCAGATATCCCACCTGGACTTATGTTATTTTGGAATACATTTTGAGAAATATCAGTAATTAAATTCAATTGATTGCTCAACACTTTTATCAATAGCGCAGCACCATTTTTCAGAGCTATATTATCTATAAAAGTACAATTGCAAATTGATAACAGTCCTGAATTGTAGAAATTGAAATAGAACCCTGCACCTGCACTCAAAGTTCGATTGTGTCGGATTATGCAATTTCTTATGTTAAAATTAATTATTAAATCAGATTGGTGGCCTTCATAATAAAGCGCTCCACCTGATTTAAAATATGTTGGGGCAGAAGGGTCAGTTATTCGTGGGTATGCATTTTCTATTATGAATCCATCCAAGGTAAAATTCAGCACTTCATGATGTATAAATAAAACTGTAAAACTATTATCACTAGAATCATTTGGCATACCGATATCGCCACTTAAAATGCATAAATTTTGATTAAGATTACGCTCTGAGAATAATTTTTCATTTCCTGAGAAGCCTCCATAGAGATGAATGTCATTTTTGAAATCAAACGCAATCGATGGATCTGTGGTTTCGGTAGGGAAGTAAACTCCACTTGCAACCCAAATACTGTCGTTTGGAGCGGCGTTGAAAATTGCGATGGTTAGATTTTGGTAGGCATCCTTCCAATTCTTACCATCATTCAAACCTGTTGCTGATTTCGACACATATATGACATTGGAATGCAAGTTAAATGAATGGCAAAGTAAAAGGAGGAAAAAATATTTTCTCATGCGTAGAATTTAAGTATTGCCAGTAAATTTAAATTAAATTATCCAAAAAAGGAATAAAATTCAATGAAAATTTAACTATACTGCTTTAGGAATAAAATTCTACACTTTAAAATAAATTTGTGATGTTGTTCAATTTAAATATGATTATACACTAACTAAAAGCAAAAATCTTTTATTTAGTACACTAGGAGAAAAGGAGTAAAAAAAAGGGGTTTATTTTCCTCTGATCAGTTTTGGTAAACCTCTTAGAGCAGCCAATTCGCGGTACTTAACAGAAATTTCTTCTGCGGGTGCGCCAAAATATGTTTTACCGGCTTCTAAATTTTTAGAAACTCCTGAAGTTGCGAGTACCGTAACATTGGATTCTATGACAAGATTCTGTGCTACGCCAACTTGTCCATAAAGGACTACATGATCTCCAATGATTGTCTTACCACCGATTCCTACCTGTGCTGCAAAAAGACAATGCTTTCCTACCACTACGCCATGTCCTATATGTACCTGGCAATCAATTTTAGTTCCTTCTCCAATGATGGTATCTCCGGAAACGCCTTTATTGATGGTGGACCCGGCGCCAATTTCCACATGATCATGAAGAATGGTTCGACCACAGGAGCGCCATTTGACAAAACCGTCTTTGGTCTTTTTATAATAAAAAGCATCTGTACCTAAAATAGCTCCCGCCTGTATTCTGCAATGATTGCCAATGACCGTATATTCTCCAATATAAGCATTAGCCTGGATGTAGGAACCCTCTCCAATAACTACATGGTGGCCAATGATTACCCCAGGTTCAATGATGGCTGTAGGATGAATGTTTGCTGTGTGTGCGTAGTTTGTTGTAAGGACTTGTTCGGGTCTGATTGAAGTCACAAGTTGATTATAAACTTCAAAAGGTTGATCACAGACCAATAAAGTCTTGCCCGGAGGGCAATCCGTTTCTTTATTAATAAGAATTATGGTAGCAGCAGAATTTATGGATTTAGCATAATATTTTTCGGCATCCACAAAGGTTAAATCCCCGGCTGTAACTTTATGTATTTCATTAATTCCATAAACCATTTGGTTTTCTTCCCCAATAATTTTGAGAGAGAATTTTTCGGCAAGGTCCTTTACATGGATGGGTTGAACTAATTTCATATCAATGGCTTTCCGTTTTGTTTAATGTGCTTCTAACCAATTATTGCCGCTACCAAGACCAACTTCCAGAGGAACACGAAGACCTGGAATAGCATTTTTCATTTCGTAAACAACAATTTCCTGAACTTGTTTGAGTTCTTCTTTCAGGACGTCAAAGACCAATTCATCGTGCACCTGAAGAATCATTTTGGTTTGTAGATCTTCTTTACTTAAACGATCATGAATTTTAATCATCGCCAACTTTATAAGATCGGCGGCGGTGCCTTGAATTGGAGTGTTTACAGCTACCCGTTCAGAATTCGTTCTCGCTAAGGCATTTTTGGAATTAATATCTCTCAATACTCTTTTCCTTCCAAGAAGTGTTTTCACAAATCCGTCCGAGCGTGCAGCTTCCACTACACCACTCATGTATTTTTTCAGACCGGTATATGTATTGAAATATTGATCGATCAATTCTTTTGCTTCTGTACGGGAAATACCCAATTGACGAGAAATATTTGTGGATCCAGCACCATATAAAATTGAAAAGTTCACCGTTTTTGCGTTTCGACGCTGGTCTACGCTGACGGCTTCATAAGGGATACCATAAACTTTTGCTGCAGTGGCGCGGTGGATGTCCTGTCCTTTGATGAAGGCATCCATCATGGCTTCTTCGTTGCTGATGTCTGCGATCAATCTTAATTCTATCTGGCTATAGTCCGCTGAAAAAATCAGATGATCTTCATCTCTTGGAATAAAGGCTTTTCTGATTTCTCTTCCTGCTTCATCTTTAATCGGGATATTCTGCAAGTTTGGATTTTCTGAAGCAAGCCTTCCTGTTGCTGCCCGGGCTTGATTGAATGAGCTGTGCACCCTTCCAGTTTTTTGATTGATCATCAAGGGTAAGGCATCCACATAAGTAGATTTCAATTTTGATAATTTGCGATGTTCCAGAATGGTTTTTACCACATCATTTTCACTCGCCAATTCGTTGAGTTTTTCTTCGTCTGTACTATATTGATTAGTGCTTGTTTTTTTCCATTTATAGGGTATTTTTAATCGATCAAAAAGAACCTCACCCACTTGTTTCGGGCTTGCTATATTAAATCTAACACCTGCTTTGGTGTAAATTTCACTTTCTGTAATTTCAATTTGTTTACCCAATACTTTACTGTAGTTATTAAGAAAATCAGCATCGATTTTTACGCCTGCATGTTCAATATCACACAGTACTTTAACCAATGGGAGTTCAATTTTTTGTAAAACATCATTTACCTCAAATTGTAGAATTTCTTTTTCAAGAACAGGGTGGAGTTGTAAGGTTATGTCCGCATCTTCAGCAGCATACTCCTTAATTTTTTCCAATGGAACATCTCTCATAGAACCTTGCTCCGCGCTTTTCTTACCAATTAATTCTTCTATTCCTACCATTTTATAATTGAGATAGGCTTCTGAAAGAAAGTCAAGTTTGTGTCGAAGATCAGGCTCTATCAGATAATGTGCAATCATGGTATCAAAATACGGCCTGGGCATATCGACGCCATATTGGAGCATCATCAGCATGTCGTATTTTATATTTTGGCCAACAAATTTTTTATTTGTGTCTTCCAGAATGGTTTTAAATCTGTCTACTAATTGTTGAGCCTTTTTCTGATCCTTATCCACAGGTACATAATAAGCTTCTTTTGGTTTGAAGGCAAAAGACATCCCCACCAGTTCTGCAGCTGTAGCATCTATTCCAGTGGTTTCTGTATCAAAGGAAACCAATTTTGAAGAGTGCAATTTGTCTAAAAGATGCAAGAGATCTTTTTCTTCGGTAACCAAGTGATATTCGTGCGGAGTATTGTAGATGTCATGGTCAGAAACTTTATATTCTGTCGATGGCAATGGTGTTTTTTCTATTTTCTCTTCTACGCCAAAAAGTAGATTGGAGGCTGTGCTTGAATGACCACCCAAAACCGATTGTGCCAATGAACGAAATTCAAGTTCTCTGAATAATTCGGCCAGTTTTTCTTTATTGGCACCCTCTATTCTATATGCTTTTTCTTCAAATTTGACCGGAGCGTCCAAACTGATGGTAGCCAGTTTTTTGCTGAGTAGGGCCTGGTCAGCAAATTCTGTTACTTTATCTTTTAGTTTACCACTGATTTGGTCTTTATGTGCAATAAGGTTTTCAACTGTATCAAATTCCTGTAAGAGTTTTACAGCAGTTTTTTCTCCAACACCAGGTATTCCTGGAATGTTATCCACAGCATCGCCCATTAATCCAAGCAAATCTATTACCTGATCCACTCTTTTTAGTCCCCAGGACTCCACAATTTGCTTTGGACCTAATACATCCACGCCATTTCCTTGTCGTGAAGGTTTGTACATAAAAATATGATCTTCTACAAGTTGTCCGTAATCTTTATCCGGGGTCACCATGTACACATCAAAACCTTCTCCGGCAGCTTGTTTGGCTAAAGTTCCGATTACATCATCGGCTTCGTAAGACTCGGCCGTAACAATTGGAATGTTAAAGGCTTTTACAATTTCTTCAATGTAAGGGAGGGCGATACTTATATCTTCAGGTTGTGCTTCGCGGTTGGCTTTGTATGCGGGAAACTCTTCATGCCTGAAGGTCGGACCATGTAAGTCAAATGCTACTGCAATATGGGAGGGTTTTTCATTGTTGATGATGTCCCAAAGAGTTCTGGTAAAACCGGAAATGGCGGAGGTATTTAGGCCTTTTGAATTTATTAGGGGTCGCCCAATAAAGGCATAATGAGCCCTGTAAACCAAAGCGTGCCCGTCTAATAGGAAAAGTTTTTTCATAACTGTTTAATGCTGGGGGGCTAAGATAGGAAGATTGCGGAAGGAGGAAAATATTATCCTAAAAAAGGGAATGTCTATTGTCCTTGTCCATTTTGCTTATTTGCTTGCCGGTATTGTTCAATAGCTTCTTTGATCTTTTCCTTTCTGTTTTCAGGATCAGGGTGCGTAGAGGTGAACTCTTCACGACTCTGTCCGCCGGATGCTTTTTTGAGAATTTCCATTACACCAATAAGTTCTTCAGGTTGAAAACCAGCATCCATCATAAAACGGACGCCCAAATTATCTGATTGAAGTTCCTGATCGCGACCGTATTTCAGACTGATAAGGGCTGCAATTTGTTGTGCGGCTTGAGCGGATTGATAATCTCCCATGGCAATTCCGGCTGCTCCCGCGATTCCTTGCCAAAGCTGATCCTCTTCTATACGCTCTCCTGCGTGTCGGGCGACCACATGTCCGATTTCATGACCCAGAACCCCGGCCAATTGGTCTTTTGTTTGCAATTGATTAAAAAGTGCTCTGGTAATAAAAATTTGGCCCCCAGGCAAGGCAAAAGCATTGATGGTATTGGGATCTGCCAGCAAATGAAACTGGTATTGATAAGGCGTTTTCGAAGCAACGCTATTTTGTACCAAACTGGCTCCTGTTTCCTGAACCAGTGCCTGAGCCCTTTGATCAGGATCCATTCCCCCATACTCCTGAATCATCGCAGGTTTAGATTGCAGACCGATAGCAATTTCTTGTTCAGGAGTTAAACTGATGTGTTGATTTATACCTAAATATTCATTGTAGGTTTTTGTGGAGCAATAGCGGAAATAGGAAAAACCAGCTATCACAAGGGCGATTATTATAGGAGCACCAAGTCTTAATCCACCTCCGCGAATGTTGTTACCACTATAGGACTGCCTGAAATTGGGATTGTTTCTGAATAAGTTCATATTTTGGACTTTAGTACTTCATGCAACAAAATACAAATAACCACGTTATCATCACTATACCCGACCCATTTTCACCCTTTTCCAAGTTTTCCTAATTTAATTAAATTAATATGAATAGAATTGTGTATTTGTTTAGTGTTGCTATTGCCCTTGGTAGTTTGTTTACCTTGAATTCCTGCAAAAAAGAAGAGGATCCAGGTCCGGCTAAAGTTGCTTTCATTAACGCTTCTCCTGATGGTGGAATTATGAATGTGGTCATTAAGGATTCGGCCAGTTATTTTGGGTCTGTAGGGTTTTCCAGTTTCTTGAGTTACAAGAATGTTGACCCAGGTAATCAGGTCATTAACCTTAAAGACAAGGCCAATGGAAGCACATTAATTAATTCAACTTATGATTTTGAAGGGGATAAGGCATATACCTTGGTCGCTGTAAACCAGAAATCTAGCCTTGAAGTTATTGTATTTAATGACACGCATGACACTCCAGATACTTCAAAGGCCTATTTGCGTTTTGCGCACTTAATTTCAAATGGACCTTCTGTCGATATTTATATTGATGGCGTTAAGGTTACAAATAGCCTATCGTACAAACAATATACAAATTTTGCCAGTGTTGCAGCAAAGCCTATTACGGTGGAAGTTAAACTTCCGGGAACCAGTATTGCTTTATTCAGTCTTGCTAATTACAAGGTAACTGCAGGAAAGAGTTATACCATTTTTGCCTATGGATTAATTGGTGGAAGCGGATTGAGCGCACCGGGATTAAATTCCATGTTGAACAATTGAGTGTTTTTCGTTCGTTAGTAATAAAAAAAGAGGTGGAAAGTATTTTTCACCTCTTTTTTATTTTTCGGAACATTTATTTTCCAATAAACCCGGGCTTTCTTTTTTCTATAAAAGCGTCCACACCTTCCTTGAAATCCTTGGTTTGTGCAGCAAGTATTTGAAATTTTAATTCAGTTTCTAATTGAGCTTCTAATGCATGATGAGTCGATTCATTTAGAGCATATTTAGTATAAACCAAGCCCTTGGTTGGCATATCTGCAATTTGGGCAGCCAACGATTTGCTTGACAATTCAAAATCTTCATTGGCAAACACTTTATAAATCATACCCATTTGTTGGGCTTCATGAGCAGATACTTTTTCTGCGGTCATCATTAAAGCAGAAGCCCTTTGCCAGCCAATTAATCTCGGCAACATAAATGTACCACTGCAATCGGGAATCAAGCCTATTTTACTAAAGGCCTGGATGAAAGAAGCTCCTTCATTTGCAACCACAATATCGCAGGCCAGAGCAAGATTTGCCCCGGCACCAGCAGCCACACCATTTACAGCAGCAATTACAGGTTTGTTTAATTTTCTAATGCGCAAAATTAATGGGTTGTAATGTTCCTCCAGAATGGTCCGGATTTCGGGACCATCAGGATCTATAGCTTCTTTTAGATCTTGCCCTGCACAGAAAGCTTTTCCCTTTCCTGATAAATACACAACCCTGATATCTTCATTTGCATACGCGAGATCCAATGCTTCCTGCAATTCAAGTGACATCTCCCGATTAAAACTATTAAAAACATCAGGTCTGTTGAGATAAATATAAAGAATGTGATTATCTGTTTGTACTTCTAAGTTTTTCATGATGGTAAAAATATATGATGTTTAAATAAGGCTTAGAATATCATAAAGTTTAAAAAATTTAATCTGAAAAGAGAAGCAGATTTGCTGGGAGTATGAATTGGCATTCAGGCTTTTATAAAGATCGCGAATGTTTGAAGAATGGTATAGGGGAAAATATATGTTCCAAACGTCTCCGGGCACATGAAGATTTATGCCTCCACTCATCAGCCAAACATTTTTGTCCGATGAATTATCATCCATATATACTACATCAAAATATGGACGAATGATATTTCCTATATATTTAACCGGAATATCTGTACTCAGATTAATTGCAGTCAGAAAGGAATTGGTATTTCCAAGATTGCTTCTTTGACTTATCCCCGGAGCAATTTTCATTCCACCCTGGCGTATCATAATTTGTTGGGCCCAAATACCTTTATCCCTGCTTCTGCCCAGGAAAAGATTTTCGTTGGTATAATCGTGATATCCCTGAAACGCTGCACCTGCGGAACCACGAACAAAATTCTGTACATTTCTCGCAGCAATCGCTGAGGATTTTCGCTGTGAATTTAATGGAAAGAAAGAAGTAGCTAATCTTAATTCAAAGAATCTTTTATTCTTTATCCGAATTTTTTGATTAAATTCAAGATCTGCCCTTAGGTAATTTTGTTTTATAGAAAAGGCATCATTATAATTTTCAAATTGCAGCATTGCGCTAAAAGACTGAGGCGATAAGATTTTTGGGTTTTCATAAATATACTTGAGCTCATGTATTTGATTATTGAGATGTACTACATTAAATGTAGAATCAGGTGCATTAAAATTGCTCACTTCATCCCTAATGTAATGAAACTGGTAAGCCAGCTTAGATTGGATATATTTTGAAGGAGGAGTATTAAAGGTAAATTCTAAATAGGGGCTAAGCTGAACATAATTTAAAGCTTCATTGAAAACTTGTTTTTCATCGTAGCCAAATCTTTTGGCATGAATACCAATTTTAATGGAATGGATTTGACCCTCACTGAAATGTTTTTTCCATGCAGTATGGGCTTTACCGCTTAGACTCTTATTCCCAAAAGAATACATTGGCATGGCATTAAAAGTCCAGTCTCTTGGTGGAAAATAAGGCTGAGAAAAATACAAACCCGCCATGAATCCATTGTATGAATTTCTACCGATAACAGGAGTGATTCCAATCTCGGTTTTTGCAGGATTGTCTACTACCGGAAATAGTTTCACCTGAAGTGGTTCAACTTTCTTAAAAATTCCATGCGCACGAATCGTGTTGTTGTGTCGATACAAATCATAACTTTGAAAATTTGGATCGATTATGTAATGGTCTGCATTAAGATTTGGTATACGTATTTTTTTATTGCCAAAAAAACCATCGACCCACGCGGAATATTTTATTTGATCATCTTGCAGGCATGCAATTTGGAATGGTGCCGGGACCTGTCCTGAATTTTTAAGTAAAATCTCTACAGAGTCATTTTGATGTTTGATGGCACGGATGCTGTAATCCATTTTCTTATTGGTAGTTAGAAAATAGTGGAATAGCCAGTCCATATTTTTATTGGAATTTTCAGTAAAAATTTTCTCAAGATCTTCCGGGTATGGATGTTTGAATTTCCAGGATTCATAATATTTTTTCATGATCCGGTCAAAATCAATCAAGCCAAGATATTCCTCGGCATCTTCAAAGAGTTTGGCAGACTTGGTGTACACATCAGTTCCATAATTTATGAGACTAAAGTTTTCACTTTGCTGGTCGGGAAATTGATCCAGGTATGACCTTCCCATGTATTGATAAATTAATTCGTTATCATCAAACCCACCAGTGAATTTGGATAAAATTCCAAGATTTGAAATGGAAGAATTTGGGTAATATTCTTCCATATATCTGTCTTCATAATAGGAATTAATTCCTTCATCTAAAAATGGATGTTCCCTTTCATTGGATGCCAGTATTCCATAGAACCAATTATGTCCTACTTCATGGGTTATTACTTCATCCAATCCTTTTGAAAATCGCTCATTCCCTATTACGGTGATCATGGGGTATTCCATACCTGCCCCTGCACTTAAAGCACTATGCACTGCGATTGCCTGCGGATAAGGATACTCTCCAACATGTTTTGAGTAGAAGGCGACAGCCCGGCCTACAAATTTTACCGCATCTGTCCATGCACCAAGGGTATTAAACATAGCCCAGGTAATAACTTTTTTACCGGATTCCAGAATTATTTGATCTTGTTGGACATAGAATTGTTTATCTGCAAACCAGGCAAAATCATGAACCATTTGTGCTTTATATCTAATGGTTTTTAAGGTTCCTGAAGAAGGCACTATTTTCGAAAATTTATTTATTCCATCTTTGATAAATTGATTGGTTAATAAAATTCGTTGATTCAAAAATTCTTTTTCGCTATCAGTTTCCAGAGTTCCGGTAGCACCAACCACATAGTTTTCAGGAATTTTAATAGTGACTTCAAAGTTTCCAAACTCTGAATAAAATTCACCCTGATCCAAATATGGCATTAAATGCCAGCCTTTTTTATCATAGACTGCGGGTTTGGGATACCATTGTGTTATTTGATAGGTTTGATCCACATGACCCAAACGACTAAAAGATGTAGGAATTTTAACTGTAAATGGGGATTCAATATTTATTGTTTTGCCTGGCAAAAGCGGTTTATTTAATAGCAACCATGCCTGGTCGGATTGATTTTTCAGGTATTCTAATTTTGTTTCATCCCCATCAACAAGAAAGTGAAGGTTGTATATTGATCCCAGTTCGTTAGTTTTTGCATCATAAAATTCGGTTTTTCGATGTAATAATTTTTGTTTACCAAAAGCAGTGTTATTGTTTGAAAAAGCGTTTGGCCAAAGATGCATCCCGATTCGGTCTAGTACATCGGGACTATTATTTGTATACTTCATATTGATTTTACCCTGAAGAATGTGGTTTTCATCATCTAGGGTAACTTCAATCTTATAATCCACAAACTGTTGAAAGTATTCTTTTTGTTGAGCTAAGCAATTCACCTGATTAGAGCCAAATAGAAAAATATAGAGCAAAAGGAATCTTACAAGGAGTAGATGGACATTTAGATTTTTTATCATTTTATTTTCAACTTGTTTTAAAATCATTTAGTAAAAAAAATTGCAGAATATTAAAAAAGAAATTTTACGAAACTTTAGCCAATATCATCCTGAATAAAGTTCAATATGAAATTTCATTATAAAATCCTTTTGAATATGTACCAGGAACATGCATCCTATTGAAGTAATGAATTAAATATTCATTCATGTAAAATATTAAATTTAAAATAATTCTGAATGAAATACTAAGTAAAAAGGCAGTACAAAACATTTCTACAGTTTATGGATTGAATAGTTAATATTTTTGAGGAGTAGTTGTTTCTTTAATAAATTGATATTTTCCAAGTATACCAATAGGATTAGCGTTTGAATCTGTAATTACATTAAAGTAGGAACATTCAAAGTCCTTACTGAAAATGATTTCACCGTTTGGTGCATTAAAGACACTTAATAGGGTTTTGTTGTTTAATCCTTCGTTATTCTGTCTCCGGCTAGATGTTAGGTTAGTTTCATTTCTGAATTCTCTTAATTCTCTGGACCAAGGCTCAATATTTAAATTAGTCGCAAGAATTTTAGGTAAAGGAGATTGATTTAGTGCACGGGAAAGTGTATCCAAAAAGGAATTTAGTTTATTGTAATCATGAAGGGTAAAAGGAGGCGTACTGTTACAAATTCCAACGATGAAATCCTGATTTTCAGAATTTTTTAAGTGTGCCAGTACCACAGGATTGTTCAAGATTGATATGGTATCTGATTTCAGAATTTGTTTTTTACTAAAAATTCCTTTCCCTAAAGGGTCAATACGTACAATCATAATGTTTGATGGATAGTTTTTGACGAAAAAATCCATCAAGTCCCGCCATTCAGGAGTCAGTTCCTCGAAAATAACCAAATCAGCCTGGATGCTGTCTAAAATTCTAAAGGTATTGTTTCTGTCATCTGTGCTTAGTGAAGGATTGGCAAATAATACGGAAATGGATATATCTGTATTTTCAGACGCAAATTTTATGGAGGTATTGAAGGATAAATGCAAAAACAAGGCCAGAAAGCCAGCACAGCCAAAGGCAATGTATAATATCCAATTGATGTCCAGGAACATAAAGATAATTCCGATAACCAAACAGCCAAACATCCAATATGTCGCATATTTTGCAATCTGCTTTACGAATAGATATTCCGGTGGAAACAAAAACAGAGTACTGATTCCAAGGATTCCAATAACCACTGACCATTGAAATATTCTGTTATTAAACCAATGTGATTCCTTAGAATTCAAGTAAGATTCGATTTGGCTACAAAAGTAACTTTAATTAGCTACTTCTTACCATTATCCACGACTATCAACTCTTTGTACGAAAGTTTTGATCCTTCAGGATGAACAAGTTGCATAATTAATATATAATTTCCTGAAGGAACCTTTTGTCCTTTTAAGTCAACTGCATTCCACTTCAAAACTTCCTGAGGGCCAATGATCTGTTGGCTGATAACATAGATCAGCTGACCGGAAAGGTCATAAATTTCCGCTCTGATTTTGTACCCGCTTAAATCCAAATTAAATTCAATACCAAGAAAGTCCCTGTAGCCATCCTGGTTGGGACTGATCACATGGGAGGGTATATAATATTGGTGATCTTTGTTACGTATTTCCTCCAGGTATTGACTGTTTTTTGTTCCCGGGGTAGCATAATTTGCGCTTGCGCTAGAGGATTGCCAATGATTTTTATTTGCCGATAAGAGGATAGGGTTTATTTTTTCAAGCGAAACTCCCTCCTTATCGACGAGCAAAGGATTATGCCAATCCTCCATATATTGTAAGGAATCGATTACCATCAGACTATTATTTTTTTGAATGGCCAGTAAAAGAATGCCTTTGGTATCATCAAGGGAGGGAATTTCTGTTTCAATAATATGCTGTTCCTCAGAATTTGGATATTTAAGCATTAGGCTTTTCTTATCAGAAGTAAGTGCAAAATAGGATTGTGGTAAAACAATATGATCAGATTTTAATTTTATAAATCTGGGTTCAGACAATGGGTTGGACAAGTAAATGTCTCTTATAGAAATAGCTTTATTGCTTTTATTATAAATTTCAACAAAATCTTCCCCACCAGTTTCAGGATTAAAAAGTATTTCATTCCAAGCCAGATCTCCGGGTTGGGGTTCTGCTGGAATGGAAATTTCAATACTGGTTTCTGAAATATAATTTTTTGAACAGTCTCTTATGTTTTTAATGTTGAGCATATAAATACTACCACCCTGAAAAGATTTTTCAAAAAAGAGGATTACCTTATTATTTTCCGTTGAGTGAATATCTGCACTTGCAGGATTTAAATTATTCAGAGTGTAGTTAATGGTTTGTTGTACAGAAGTAGCATCCAAGGATTCATTAAAAATCAGTTCGATTTCATATTCATTAGGTACATGGTAAGTGAGTAATATTGGTGCGATTTGATCAGATTCTAAATTATATCCAGTATTTATTTTGCCGGGTGTTCCACCTAAAATATGGTCAGAAGGACCCCAGACTTCTGCCCCTTTACAAGATTGCCTGGGTTTCTTTAATTCCAGACTATAACCACCATTTTTCTTAAAACTGTTTTGATACCATGTATCGGAAAAATTTACCTGATGCATCAGTTCATTTTGAGAATCAAACAACCGAAGAATTTCGTCCGAATTGTTAATGGTTGGAAATTTAGAAAGTCCAATTGCTTTTCCAAAATCTTTAAATAGAGAAGAATCTGATTTGTGGTAAAGAATTATCATGGAATCGGGCTCTAAAATGAAATCAGGGAAATTTTCCGAAATGCTTGATCCATCTGCAATACTCAAGTTTTTAAGTTGGAGAATTTTTCCGGAAATGTTTAGAAGTTCTATGAATTCTGTTTCCGGAAGTCCTGCAGAGGGACTTGGATCTGCCATAAATTCATTGATCAGCAGATCACCGTTTTTTGCGGAATGATATTGCTGGGATTTGAACTCGATGGATTGATTTTCAGATACACTATTGCCTGAAATATCTTTGATATCTTTATAATAGAGGCGGTATATTTTTTCCGGTTCAAAAGCTTTTTCAAAGGTTAAAATGTATATTTTTTCGTCGGTTGTAGATTTATTTATCTGCATTGGATGACGAGTTAGATCAATTGTATAATTTGAAATATCCAATGATTGCATTTCATTTGTTGTTTCGTTGAATTCAATTTTCAAATGTAAATCATCCTCTATTTCTGCCTTTATGATAAAAGGTTTAATGGTATCTGATTCTTGAATCCTAATCCCAATGTCATCAAAAATAAATTTGTCTTTTCTTGTGTCTGTATATTGACAATATAAACCAAAATAGGAATCCTTAAGTGGCAATTGAACTGGATCAAAAAATTCTCTTTCTATGATTAAATTATTTGTTTCTGAATAGTCAGTGGAAACTTGCCATAAAGTATCTCCCATGCGTTTTATGGAAAATCGGCATTCCGACGGATCCGATGAAAATTTCGCAACCATTCCTGAGCCCAGTAAGGTGGTACTGTTGTTTTGTCTGGCAATTAAATGCCACCGATCCTCATTTCCATTTTCACCAATTTCCAGAAAATATCCGTCCGAGGTAAAAGGATCAGGGATGTCCGCTGCCAAATAGATTCTAAGTTTATTAGAAGTCGACGGACTAAATAACAACTTGCAATAGATGGTCCATGCCATGCTGTCAGAGCTGTATTTGTACGGTCTGAAAATAAAGCTTTCTCCGGCGGAATTAGCAGATAGCTGAAGTTGACTACTTTGATTTACATTAAAATCAGAAATGTCACCCACCCATAAATTTAAATGATTTACATTAAAAGTTTCAAGCCATTGTGCAGAAACAAAAAAAGGAAATAGTACATAAAAGATTACAGAAAATCTGGTTTTCATAATGAATAAATTAGGTGTTTTATAGTGTGTTTACCTTCAATCCAGTATTGAATAAAAGATAATTTGTGTCTCCCTACAAAAATATTAAAATTTTTGATTGGCGGGCATATTTTTTAATTATCTCCAAATCGGGCGTACCTTTGCGGCATTAATTATAAGTATGAAAATAGCTGTCGTAGGAGTAACCGGTATGGTGGGACAGGTCATGTTACAAGTTCTTAAAGAAATGGGCTTTTCTGGAGCAGAATTGGTTCCAGTAGCTTCTGCGCAATCTGTAGGTAAAGAAATTTTGTGGAATGGGAAGAAGGTTGCCATAGTTAGCATGGAAGATGCAATTGCACTTAAACCGGCGATAGCAATTTTTTCTGCTGGAGGAACAACTTCCACAGAATTTGCACCAAAGTTTGCATCTGCAGGGAGTTTTGTGATAGACAACTCTTCAGCTTGGCGAATGGATCCGGAATGCCCACTTGTGGTTCCGGAGATTAACGGTCGAAGCATCCAAAGACATACCAAGATTATTGCTAATCCTAATTGTTCTACTATACAGATGGTTTTGACCCTGGCGCCACTCCATCGAAAATACTCAATTGACCGGATTGTAGTATCTACTTATCAGTCTTTTACTGGTACTGGAATGAAGGCTGTCAGACAATATGAAGCTGAGCGTAATGGGGTTCCAGTACCTGAACCTAGGGCTTATCATCATCCAATTTTTGAAAATTGCATTCCACAATGTGATGTTTTTCTGGAAAATGATTATACCAAGGAGGAAATGAAATTGGTCCATGAGACCAGAAAAATTCTTGGGGATCCATCGCTAAGAATTACGGCTACTGCAGTTCGGGTGCCAGTTCATGGAGGACATTCTGAGTCCGTGAATGTAGCTTTTAAAAAGGATATTCAAATTTCCGAAATCAGGAGTTTGATCAGCGAAACTTCGGGACTGGTGTTGTTAGACAATCCTGAAAAATTCGAATATCCAACCCCACTTCAGGCAAAGAACCGAAATGAAGTTTTTGTAGGAAGGGTAAGGCTGGATGAGTCTCAGCCAAAAACGATAAATCTTTGGATTACAGCTGACAATTTACGAAAAGGAGCTGCAACAAATGCCGTTCAAATCGCAAAATATCTGATTGAGCAGGGTTTTTGTTAAGACATAACAAACTGATATTCAGTATATTATAAATTTAAATAGTAAAAACACCATGGCTTTTTTCTTTTTATGAAGTTTTGGTTTGATTTTTGCACCCATTTTTAAGGACCACAGTGGTCATTTTAGAGTACAGCTTGACCCAATAAATGGTGTCAGAAAATAGTTTGAATTAACCGGGAAAAACAGCAGACATGCGGACAAGATTGGTAGTATGGGGAACGAATGCCGAAGATCAGAAGGTTCTTTTGGCAGTAGCCCTTCAGGCAGAAGAAAACAAAATTGACATTTGGGCGATCCCCGAAAAATCATGCAGCGAAGATTATTATAACCTTGTAATGACTCAATGGCGGGAAGGCAAGGATCTGAATTTTCCTGAAGGTACCGTACACCGTACCACTGAGTTAACCATGTCTGACAGTATATTACCGGAAGATCTCAAAGTGGAGCGAGGAGATATGATCCAACGCGCTCAAATGGAATGGCATTTTGTAGTTTTATCCTCCAAGTTGTACCGCAATTTTAAAAATGACCTTGAAGAACTTTCTGATAAGATTAAAAGGCTTGAAGTTTATGATCAGAATCTTTGGGATGATCTTAAAGAACTGTGGTCAAATGTGCAAAAACACATTATGGACCGTAACCTGTTCAGAGACCACTCTGATTCTCTCAGACAAAAGTCTGATGCGATGTTTGAAGAACTCAAAAAACTTCGGTCAGCCTTTAAATCAGAATTAAATCAAAAATCAAAAGCTCTTGTAGATGGATTAAGATCCAAGATAGCTGAAATAGAAAATAAAATAACTGAGGGTGCTGCGTTAAAGCCCTTGTTTGATGACATGATAAAAATTCAGACAGAGTTTAAAACCATGGCTTTGAACCGGGATGATCGTTCTTCCCTGATGTCTAAAATTGATGAAGTCTTTAAAAGCATCAGAGCGAAAAGAGAATCCGGAAAACCAGGTGGTCAACGGGGTGACGCAAATCCGGCTAACAGAAACCAAAGTCGATATGATGGCTTGATTCAGGCGATCACTAAAATTGAGCAAGCAATAGCGCGAGACCATACGGATATCTCTTTCGAGAACAGAAGGATTGAATCCTCTACAGGCCAGCTTGAAGCACAAATTCGCGTGGCAAAAATTAAAATGATAGAAGAGCGGATCAAGTTCAAACAAGAAAAACTGGATGAGTTGCTTAAGGTAAAAGCTTCGTTGGAAAAAGCGAATGTCAATGCTAAAAAGAGGGAAGAAAAAGATGCCCGAAGAAATGAGCAAAGACAAAAGGTAAAGGAAGAGGAAGAGAAGATCAAAGCTAAAATTCAGGAAAATATTCAACAACAACATGAAGTGCTTTCTACGGAAGAAGAAAAGTTAATCAAGGCTGCTGAAGAAATAAAAACAAGTAAAGCCAGGTCTAAAACCAAGACCGGACAAGCTGCACCTGATCCATCAGACTCCATCCCATCTCTTTCGGTAGAGCAAACTCCATCCCAAAAAATTTCTGAGGAAAATTCCACAAGCGAAGCAGATCAACCAACTTCCACTGAAGAGGAATAGGAAATATCAATTTGAAAATATTTTTCAGTAGATTTTCCTGATTTTTAAATTAACTGGGAGATCTGCAGATAGGTTTGAATTTTTCAATGCTGTTGTAGTAAATGATTTATCATTATGAATTGCAGCATCTTATTAAGCGCCATCACAAAATGAAACATTAAATGTTTAGTTTTGTAAGTTAGATAAATTATAGGATGGGACAACACCGTCAAAAATTCTCAAAATTATTTAATCTGATTCGTCAATCCTTGAGAGGCGAAGAGCATGACTATACAAAAGGAAGTATTCAGTCATCTATTGTACTTCTGGCGATTCCCATGATACTGGAATTAAGTCTGGAATCTGTATTTGCAGTGGTAGATATGTACTTTGTAAGTAAATTACCAGACAGTCGCGCAGCGGTTGCAACGGTAGGACTTACGGAATCCATGGTCACGTTGATCTATACAGTTGGGATTGGTTTAAGTACTGCTGCAACTGCTTTGGTTGCAAGGAGGATTGGAGAAAAAGATATTGCAAAAGCCTCACATGCCGGAGCACAATCTATACTTCTAGCGATTTTAGTTTCTTTTCTGATGGCAACGCTGGGTTATTGTTATGCGCCGGATTTGCTGGAAATTATGGGTGCGCAACAGGAGGTAATTCTCGCAGGAACTGAATTCAGCAGAATTATGCTTGGCGGGACTACTGCAATTATCTTATTGTTTTTGATTAACGGAATTTTTCGGGGTGCCGGAGATCCAATGATTGCCATGAAAAGTTTATGGCTTGCAAGTTTGATCAATATTATACTCTGTCCATTATTAATTTTTGGGTATGGAATTTTTCCGGAACTGGGACTAACCGGAGCGGCAGTAGCAACAACCATAGGAAGAACAGCAGGAGTGGTTTATCAGACTTATCATCTCTTCAAAGGTTCCGGTATGCTGAAAATTAAAAGAGAACATTTCAAGATTGACTGGGCGATTCAGAAATCAATTCTCACACTCGCCTGGCCGGCAACCTTGCAATTTTTTATACAAAGCGGTAGCTGGATATTTTTAGCATATCTTGTTTCTACTACAGGAAGTACAGATGCCAGTGCAGGATATCAGATTGCCATCAGGAATGTTGTATTTTTTATCTTACCGGCTTGGGGATTATCCAATGCTGCAGCCACTTTGGTCGGACAAAATCTTGGGGCCGGAAATCCAGACCGTGCACAAAAAAGTGTTTTACTTACCACCAGATACAACATTTATTTTATGGCTGTAGTAATGTTTTTGTTTGTATTTTTTTCATCGCCGATCATTTCAATTTTTACATCGCAAGAAGAGGTGCACAGGTATGGTGTCCTGGCATTACAAATTATGGGTGCTGGATATATTTTTTATGGAATTGGTATGGTGATGATGCAAGCTTTAAATGGAGCAGGGGATACAAAAACCCCAACATGGATAAATTTTGTTGGATTTTGGTTGTTTCAAATTCCAGTAGCAATACTAATGGCCCGTTATTTTGGTTGGGGACCAACGGGAGCATTTATTGCAATACCACTTGCTGAAACATTTGTCGCGCTTGCTGCCTGGTATTTTTTTAAAAGAGGATCCTGGAAGGAAATTAAAATTTAGTTTCTTGTATTTGATGATTAATCTTGGCTTTTATACAAGGCAATTATTGCATTTCAATTTTTTAAATACAATACAGTAGTCTAATATTCATCCTAATAAATATAATTATTAAGAAATTCATGGGTTCATAAGAATCAGAATTAACTTTCATCATTGTTATCGGTTAACATTCCGTATTTTGTCGCAGAAAGTATCTGAATTTCAAATATGTTTATGCTAAACCGATTTATGAAAAAAATTACTATTTTATTGATCATTATTTCTATTCAGAAGTGTGATTTATTTTCTCAAATCACTGACACAACTTTCATTCATCAAGTGGACAGTTTGGTGAAAATCAGTCAGGAGTTAACGGCTAAAAGAAATTACGTAGCCGCCTTGGAGTTTAATACAAAGGTTGAAAAAATCATTCTTGAAAATCTTGGCAAAGAATCAGCATCATATGGAAAATATTGCCATAACTATGGAAAAATCCTTGAAATGTCTGTTAGGGACAAAAGTGAGGCAGAAAAATGGTACCTGGAGGCTTTAGATGTTAGGAAAAGAGTATTAGGTTCAGATCATTTTGATTATGCATCAACTTTACTCAATTTAGGATCATTGTATGGTCAAATGGGAAATTTCCAAAAAGCAGAACCATTTATTTTAGAAGCAAAAGAGGTATTTAAGCGAAAAGTTGGTAATGAAAATCCAGTTTATGCCAAATGCTTAAATAATCTGGGAATTATAAAAATGGAAACCAGAAATTATGAAAAGGCAGTAGAATATGCTCTTGAAGCCAAGGATATTAGATTGAAGACAATTGGAAAGAATACACCAGAATACTGTGGCAATCTATTCCTGTTAGGAAAAATATATTACAATATGGCCTATTATGAAAAGGCCGAGATAGTTTTTTTGGAAGCAATAGATATTTTTACAAATCAGCTGCATGATCAGGGACACCCTTTTTATGTCAATGTTTTAAGTATGCTTTCACTTTTATATGATAAAACCGGCGAATATGGTAAAGCAGAAAATATATTTTTGGATAATTTGGAAAGGTTAGAAAAAAATACCGGTAAGGAAACTGAACAATATGCCGGCAACTTAAACAATCTTGCAAATTTATATATGAGCCTAGGAAATTTTGAAAAAGCTGAAGCAATATTTTTAGAGGCTTTAGAGATAAAGAAAAAAGTATCAGGTCGGAAGAACCAGTTTTATACTTCCAGTTTGCAAAATCTTGGTATTCTTTATGGTCAAATGAATAATTATATAAAGGCTGAAAACTATTTTCTGGAGGCTATAGAAATAATGGCAGAAATCTCAGGGAAGGATCATCCAGACTTTGCAGAAGCATTAGCTAATTTAGCTAATACCTATTTGAGTATGCATCAGTATGAGAAGGCAGAAACGAATTATCTTATAGCTATGGAGATTCAAAAGAAATTATCCAGGAATGAGCACCCTGATTTTGCTATATTGTTAACCAATCTTGGAAGATTGTATCAAATTCAAAAAAAGTATGATCAGGCTGAATTTTTGCAAAATGAAGCGAAAGCAATAATTGGGAAAAGTATGGGAAACCAGACCGCTGAATATACCCTATGTCTAAGCAATTTGGCATGTTTATATATGGAAATGGAGGATTACAAAAAGTGTGAGCCACTAATGAAGGAATTGGATTCTTTAAATCAAAAAATTATTGGTAAGGCCGTTCAACATTTATCTGCAAATGAACTTCAAAAATATTTGAATGTATTTGTAACAAGACAAAACTATCTTTTTTCATTAGCAAGTAGTATTTATGAAAGAAAATTAATTACTAATGAATGGGTTTCTGATATTTCAAAAAACTGTTATGATAACAACCTTTTTTATAAAGAATTTTTACTTGAAATTGCCAATCAAAATAAGCGGATTGCTCTGTATGATTCTGTAGCAAGTGATAAATTTAACTTGCTAAAATCTTATTTAAGACTTCTTGCTATAGAATATACTAAGCCTATTGTTGACCGGGACAGTGTATTTATCCTTAGTATAGAACAGAAATCCAATAATTTAGAAAAGGAAATTGTGAGAATCAGCAGCAACTATGCAGACGTAAACAGACAGATAAAATGGGAGGAGGTTCAAAAATCACTACATAAAAATGAAGCCATGGTGGATTTTATTCATTATCGGCAATACACCAAAAGTAGTGATCGCATGGTTTATGCTGCTTTAGTTCTTAAACCTGGGATGACACAGCCTTCTTTTGTGTCTTTATGTGATGAATCAGAGCTTGAAGCCATTTTTGCAACTAAAGTAGACAGCAAGAATGAGCAAATTAATTCCTTATATTCATTTAAAAATACTTCATCAAGTAATGATTCAAAATTTAATAACTCATTGCATGAGATAATTTGGAAAAAAGTGGACCCACTACTATCAGGAGTAACAACTGTATATTTTTCACCAAGTGGGTTGTTGCACAGAATTAATATGCACGCAATCCCGATTTCAAAAGATCAAGTATTAGATGATAAATATCAACTTATTGAAATAACCAGTTCGCGAAAATTAATTACCAATAATCAAAATACATATAACAGCAAGAATGCATTATTATTAGGTGGAATTCAATTTGATGCGGACTCATCTATAATTTCAACTGAATCAATGGTTGTTTCCAGATCCAGGGGTGAATTTACTTTTAACCATATAGACTCAAGTTTGAGGATGGGTTCCTGGAATTATTTATTGGGTACTGATAGAGAAGTTAGTGAGATAGGGAAGATACTTAAATCAAGTGGGTATCAGGTTAATCTGAAGAAAGGAAATGAAGCTAGTGAAGCTTATTTTAAAGAAATTTGTTCGAGTCTGAAAGCTTCGCCAGGAATTCTTCATATTGCCACTCATGGATACTTTTTCCAAGATCCAAAGAAAAGTATTCAAAATTCATTGACAGATGATCATGAATTAGTTTTTAGGATTTCTGACAATCCAATGTTGCGTTCCGGTTTAATCCTGGCAGGCGGGAATGCAAGTTGGACAGGCAAGCAAACTTTAAAAGGTATTGAAGACGGCATCCTTACCGCGCTGGAAATTGGCCAATTGAATCTTTCAAATACGGAGATAGTAGTTCTTTCTGCTTGTGAGACTGGGTTGGGTGATATTCACCGTAATGAAGGAGTATATGGTTTGCAGCGAGCATTTAAGCTAGCAGGAGCAAAGTATATCATTATGAGTTTATGGCAGGTTCCAGATAAGCAAACAAGTTTATTAATGACTTCATTTTATAAAAAATGGTTGCGGGATGGAAAGTCAATACCGACAGCGTTTCATGATGCCCAAAAGGACATGAGGAATAAAGGATTAGATCCATATTTTTGGGCCGGCTTTGTTTTGATTGAATAGAATTGTAGGTGATTTTTTCTACATTTTAAAATAAGTTAAAATATTTTCGCATGTTCCGGAGGTACAATTAGACTCAGGACTTTACCTTTTTTCAATTTATTACAATAGATATTTGTTGTACATTTATGTTTTGATGAACGATGTATAAATGGGTTGGGATTTTCGATTATGATTAAATTAGGAACACCCTTTAACAGATTTAGTGATCAGGACAAATTAATTGTGGAACTGGCCAAGGAGGATTCGAAGGCCATACAATATATCTTGAAAAAAGTGGAAGGGAGTTGTTTACAATTTATTAAAAAAATGGGGTTGACGTCTGATTGTTTAGAAGATGTGATGCATGATGGCCTTATTTTATTTATACGTAAAATACAGGAAGGAAGTTATGACGCCAGTTTATCGGCCCCACAGACTTACCTTACCGGGATTTGTAAAAATTTGTTTTTAAATATAACAAGAGCCAAAAGAGCAGTTTCAACCATTGAATTGGAAGAAGCTTTTCATACTTATTCAGAGGATGTTCAGGCCTCTTTTTATCTAAAGGAGAATTTAAAACTAGTCAATAAGATACTTGGGGAAATTGGTTCACCTTGTAAAGAACTGATACAATTAAAATATCTTGACGGTTACCAGGATGAGGAACAAATAAATTTGAAATTGGTCAATTATTCCAGTGTTGATTCTCTGAGAGTCAGTAGAAGTCAATGCATGAAAAAATTATCAGCTGTTTCTTTAAAATACAAGTCAGACTATGAAAACTGAAGACATAGAACGATATGTAAATAATGAAATGGTTGGTGAAGAGCTCAAGTCTTTTGAGTTAGCGCTGGAAAATAATGTTCAATTAAAGGGGGAAGTTGAACAAATGCAATTGTTAGTGAAACAGCTTAGAGATAAGGGCTTGTCAAGTAAGATCAGTCTTGAACAAAAGCGATTAAGGCAATATAGAAAAATAAGAATTATTGTATATGCCACCACCGCAATATTAGGATTGTTGCTGGTTTTTATATTGAAAAATTCAAAACAGGAAATCCAGTATCCTATGGAAGGTCGTCAATATCCGACAGATGGCAATCAAATGAAAATTATCCCACTTGAGGATAGTTTATCTCCGAAAATGCTTAATCCAGTGGAAGAAAGTGATTCAACCTCTGTAAACAAAATTTCTCCTCCTATTGCTCAAATCAAGAATACGGAATTTGGGGGCAATTCTATGGATCTTGCCATGGAATTTTATTTTGAACCAAGAGATATTGTATACGTGCGGGGTCAAGGCGCACTGAGTGGTTTAGACTCTGCAAAATTGGCATTTAATAATGAAGACTATAATAAGTCTTTAGAAATTTTAAGTAAATTGTCGTTTAACAAACCATATATTGATTTCTTCAAGGCAAATATTTATTTTAAACTGGAACAATATGAAAGAGCAAATATTTTATACAGTCTATGCTTGTCCAAGGAAAAGGATCAATTTGCGAAAGAGGAAATAGAGTGGTACCTATTACTAAACAATTTGGCCTGTGGACCTAAGTGCAAGCCTTCCTATGCACAATTATTAAAGTTGATTTTAAGCAATGAAGACCATAGTTATTTTAAGAGTGCCCGTAGCCTTCAAAAAAGTCTGTTAAATAGATAATTATCGGTATATTTTCTTTAATTTCATCCACTGTCCAAAAATTGTTGGACTACCTTAAGTTATTGTTGTAAAATTTTCATTCCATTCTCTTCCCCGATACAGTAATATCTAGTCAGGGATCAAAAAGTGCTTCATAGTAATTACCCACCATCCATTTGGTAATTCTTTTACAACAACCATTATGGATCAGTTTATTATTGGCTTTTTGTTCGTTTTTTTTCCAATAAAAATAAGGGACTCATTTCTTTCTTATCTGATTGTAAAATATAATTATTTTATAATCAGATACTTATCATCCAAAATTGACCACTCTTTTTTTTTATTTTACTCTTTACATTTTTTTTAAAAGCTACAATAAGTTATTGTAAGCATTCAAATCACTTTGTGCGTGCAAGGGAATGGTTTGAAGTTTAAAATACTAATGATACAATTTCAAATTTTCAGAGGATGAGGTTGAATTTTTATTTTTTGATGGTAATAATTCTTGGGTCTATTGGACAGATTAAAGCTCAAATGGGTTCTACATCAGATATTCCTGTTGCTTCAGAGTTTGCCATTCCGGTATCACCTGCTTTTGATATGATTGGAGCGAATAATGCATTGGTTGCACGTCCTGGAAATATCAGAGATTTTAAAGTAGACTGGGCGTTTAAATCTTGGAGGCTCAGGCCTAATCTGGCTCTTCAGGCACAGCCCATATGGGAAATAGTTTATAATAAAAGTACTCTGGAAAAATATCGAAAGGCATCAAAGTTCATGCAATTGCTATCTACCCTGGATCTTTCAGCTGGAACTATAGAGGATGATTCACAGGTGAGAAGATTGTCATGGGCAACAAAACTTACCGTCTATAGACAAAAAGATGCTCTGCTCGATCCGAGTTTGTTTCGTGAAACAGAAGTTGCCTTTAATGAGCGCAGAAAAATAATTCTTGATCAGTTAGCCGTACAAAAAACAGCGCTTAAGGCTGAGAAGGATAAAGTGAAGAGAGATTCAATCAAAATTCATTTGGAAGATGTTGAACTCCAATCCGATTTGTTGGATATAGAACAAAAACGAAATAATCTGGATATAGCATCCGCCTTTGCCAAGAAGAACTGGAATGCTTCTTTTATTGATCTAGCCTATGGTAGAATTTACTCCTACAAGAATGACACTCTCCTAAAATTGGATCTAAAGGGAAGTGGATATGCTGTCTGGCTAAATGCAAGTTATGGTATTGGATCAAAAATTTTGATGACGGGATTGATTAAAACCGTCGTGATCAGAGATGATTTAAAGGGAGAGAATATCAATTTATTTACAGGCGGTTTTAATTTTAGGTATGGATCGCCAAAATTTAATTTTTTTGCGGAGGCACTATTCACCCAAACTAACAATTCACTAATATTTCAGGATAACACAATCAATTTGGTCCAGGCAAATTCATTGACTACTTCATATGGTGGAGACTGGCGAATCAGTAGAAATGTGATGTTGTCTTACGGAGTCAGAGTGGATTATGACAAGAATTTTGTATTTCAAAGTATAAGCCCAATTGCGGGTATAGCTTGTATGATGCGTTAGTATTTAATTTTATTTCAAATAATTATTAAAAATGAAAAAATATAATGTTTATAGTGTGATAAGAAGGTTATTTGTTGGTATAATTTTGATTTTGTCAACTCCGTATTTTGTTCATTCGGAGGAGACAGTATGTAAGATTTTAATGTGTGGGTCAAGGGTGACTTTTAATCCGGATATTTATCGGACTGTAACCGAAACCATGAGAGTTTATGTAAAATATGCTGATTTTGTTGAATCGGCAACATGTAACAAATCAGGAATAAATATTACGATAGGAGCAAAGAAGAGAGATAACAATCCCTGTGAGACATATGTAGACCTCATAATTACATCAGATAATTCTGGTCCAATGAGTCTATTTGACCAGGGAGAAATAAGTTTATTTGGAAATATATTAGGGTTAAAAACATTGACCGCCAAATTTGTTATTGGCATTTGGTCCCCACCTCCAAGAGTAGAGAAATTTCAGATTTTGTTTAACAATATGGATGCATTGACAAATGTTTATGCTAAGCAGACATACCGAATTATTATTCAATGGTCTGGCATTGTTTATAATTACGCATTAGATGCATCCCAAAATGATTTTGAAGTTTTATATACAAAATCGAATGTCGCCGATAAAATTGATACTTTATTTGTAAATTTTAAAAATAATCTGATTTTACCTAAAACATTTAATACGATAAGGTGGAAGGTTACAAATATTATTTGTAACAAAGGTGACTATGTGTATAGGATTTCAAATAATTATACGATTACTGAACTGACTGGATTGCCTGATTTAACGGATGCGGGTCTCAATCGAAAATTTGGTTCAATGGCTACTAATTGTTCAGGTAGTAATGTTTCTAAAGTGAGTACCAATAGAACAACCCTTGATATAGTACGGGCACAAATTCCTGCACCTACAGCTGCTAATCCTGTGGTGTACCAAGAAGTAAACTGGCCCGATATCAGATGGGGTGTTAAAAATATTGGTGAATCAACTACAACTTCATTTACCATCCAATTAAAAAATGGCAGTACCATACTTCAGAGTCAGACTTTGAATGGTTTAGCATCCGGAGAAGAGAAATTATTTTCTTATGTAAGGCCTAAATCTAAAAAAAGATTATTTAGAAAACTCGATTGCAATCCTGAACAGGATGTCTTTATTTACTCCATAACACCCAGATCTGAAGCTGAACTGGTAATGATCGAACCTTACGTCTGGTCTGACCCTGCAAAATTTACTATTGTAATCGATGCACTTCAAAAAGTGTTGGAAACTGATGAAACAAATAATACAAGAGATTATTAATTTCTGTTTCATAAAAGAAAAGTAAAATGTAATTTAAATAAATTGGTTTTCCAATATCCATTTTATTTCAATTATTTTTTTTTAATTAAAAATTATAAAACAAAATTTTATGAAAAAAATATTTCGACTTAGGATTGCTTATTTATGTGTCATTAGTTTCCATTTGGTTTTACTGACGAGTTTAGAAAGTAAACTTTTGGGACAAGTATTGATTCCTGCTATTTGTAATGAATCACCTGGTGCAAGATGGACTACTTATATGGATTGGATAAAACCTACTGCACCAGTTACCAATGGTTTGGTATTCAGTTTGCAGAAATACAATCTTGGTAGTATAGCATTAAGTGCATCCGCAATTCTTACAAACACGCACAATTTGACAGCCACGGGGAATGTATCTTTTATACTTTCAGACCGTGTGGGAAACAGTTGTTTAAAAGAAAAAAATATCTCTCTGAGAAACCCTGTGACATGTGCTACTCAATTGGTCACGATTAGCGGACAATTTGGAATGGGAGGAAATCCAACACCTACTCCTGGGTTCATCACTTTAAATGGTCAATTATATAAGTATCAGGCATCAAGTGGAGACATTCATTCTTTTAAGCGAGAAGGTATAAATGAACTATTAGTTATCCACATTAAAAGAACCTCAGTCAATTAATTTTTTTAAAATCGTTATAAAAAATTTCCAATGAAAAAAAATGCTTTTATTTTTAAACCCGACACGATGAACTTATTTAAGTTCTTGTGTGCTTTTTTCTTTTTCATTTTGAGTATTTCATTGCATGCTCAAGACAAAGAATTTAGAATTAAATATCCTAGTGGCTTGATATTCCAAGAGGGTAAACTGATTACCAACCTACAATGTGGTCCAGTCATACAAGTTACAACTTATGATGTCAAGGGAAGGATCATCAAGAAGGAAGATTGGCAAAATGGCAAAAGATGCGGACCTACAAAGGTGTATGACAACGGAATTATGATAAAAGACATAGTTTTTAAACAAAACCTTTTAGAGTCTTATATATCATATATTGATGGCAAGGTAAATTGTCAAATTTCAGCAGACAGGAATAAGATCATACATAATGGAAAAATTGTAGATATTAAATGGAGTAAATTCTATCATGTGATAGATGACAAGAAGTTTATGTTTTTCGATAAAAAATCATTTGTGGATATTTTTAGGGCGATAATGATTCCTGAGGACATGACACAGGTTCTAGCGGATATTTCAGCTTTGTTCAACGGAAAAGATGTTCCCGGAAAGAATGCGGTTGTCGGAGGCTGTGGATCTAGTGCCTCAGTAGTCAATGACCTTGGTGCGGATTTTAAAAGTACAGATTCTCAAGGAAAGAAAAAATCTGCTGACGCAGGTGCTACGGTTTTAAATGCTTGCTCTGCGTCAAGAAACGCGGGATTGACAGCACCTTTTAACGGTAAGACAGGCGGAGCAGCACGTTCTGCAAGAATTGATCAAGCCAGATCAGCCATGGATAATATGATCGCAAATTGCGGATCCACGGGATCGAATCTGACATCAGGTGGTATGGTTTCTATGAGTGGTTTTGAAGGGACAGTGGTTAATTTTGCTTATGACTTAGCGGTATCAGGTGAAGCCGTTGTTGAAGTGGTTGAATCTGCCGAAGCGATCGAAGCAACTGCTGCAGGATTTGAATCTGCCGGAACTGCTGGAATGCATTCCTCGTTAGGGGTAAGGCTTGCTAAGGCGGGTGAAATCACCACGAAAGTTGCCAGACCTTTAGCTGCAGCTGCAGCAGATGCCACCGCTGGTGCAACTGCTGGAGCAGCAGGTACAACTGCAGGAGCGGGTGCAACTACTGGAACCGCAGCTACTGGAACTGCAACTGGTACTACCGCTGCAGCAGGTACTGGCATTGCAACAACAGTTGCAGCCACAGGCTTGGTCATTGTAGGAGCAGTCCTTACTGGTGCTATTATTTATCAAGGAATTAAATCATTTTTTGCATACAAGGATGCTCAAGTGACAGATGCAGTAGGTGCTCAGGCAGATGCAGACTTGGCAAAATTACGCGCATCTGAAAAAGCAAAAGAGACTGCTTCCAGAGATGCCAAAAATGCCAACCCTCCCCCAAAAAGAGGAGGTGGTGCATCCACACCATTGCCTCCAGGAATGGATTCTGATAACGGTTGCGAACGTTTGAAAAGATTCAAACAATATTGCGACAACAATGGATGGAACACTCATGAATGTGAAAAAATGGCTGGTTTATTCGGCGAATGTGGTGGAGATATGTCGGAAATGTATATTTCTGGCGATGGTAACGTCGGTGTTTATAATTGTGCAGGAGTTTCTGATGCTGATATTGCGAAAAAAGAATGCGCTAAAAGAGGAATGATTGGAATGCCAACTGCTGGTGGGGCCCTGTGTAGATCTAAAGGTGGATTCAACGGAGCTTTTCCACCGGGCAACGATCCGAATGTGATTAATCCAACGCGTGGTGATTTCAGTACCGTTTTCAACAATACATCTGTAAAAGTGATGGGCAGTAGCACAGAATTATCAAGCAATTTGAAAAGTTCATCTAAGAAAACCATGGTAGTCTTTATGGATCCTGACTGTCCTTCCTGTAAAACCATGAGTAATACCTTGAAATCTCCTGAGGTACAAAGTGCCGCAGCAAACGTGAATATTCTGGTCATCGATGGTACTCTGGCACCTGAAGTTATACGTGACTATAAGATCTCGGCTTACCCATCCACGATGTTGATTAGCAATGGCAAAGTGTCTCCTATAACTATTGGAAGCATGTCTTCAAATGAAGCAGTAAATTTTATAAAAGCGGACTAATTCTTTTAAAATATGATGTGTGTTAAAACCTTCTTCAATTTTAACACACATCATTTTAACATTCTTTCGATTTAAAAAATTGAATAATTTAAAAGAAGATTTTTAAAAGTTACCTTATCGCTCTTTTTAATAAATAGTTTAATAATAGTATGCAAAACAAATTTTTATTTTATTTAATGGGATTATTATTTATCTCTTTCAATTCATTTGCAAAAGCACAAGAAACTTTTTCTGGCGGTCAGGGGATATATCCTAATATTTTACTAAGTGATTTGCAATTGGATAAAATTTCTGGATCAAAGATATCTTTTCGGTTTAAGGTGCTGAATCAAACCAAAAATTCTTTCTCCTTAGAAGACATTCAAATGATTATTGAGAAAGGAGTTCCTGTTATAAATACTAATGATTTCCAGGTTCATTCATATGATTATAGCGAATTATTCAGTGCACCTTTATCAGATGCACGTTTTGTGATTCGCAATGATCCGCGTATAATTGCCCCTCGACAATCATTTTCAGTTAAAGTCTTAGTTGATTACGGAGAAGGACAACCCGCATCCGGATCTTGTCATTTTCTAAGAGTAAAGGTCTTGGAAAATCCAAATCCAAGGACACTTCCAAATTTTTATGTCCAAACAAAAATTAGGAATTCAAGAAGTACTTGCGATCAATGATTTTGAAATTTTATATACCTGGAAAGTAAATCATCTTTATAGAAGTAATTTCTTTTTAAAATTCAGAGATATTTTTCAAAAGGGATGATCAAATAATTTTTTGTTGTCTCCGAATAATAAGTAAACGATTAAAAAATGTGCGACGTAAAAGAAGCAATTAAATCGAAATATTGATTCTCTTAATACTAATAAATATAAATAGTGTTAAAATCAAAATATTGTGATTACTTTTTACTTCCCAAATTGGATATGGACACTGCGTTCTGCATGAAAAATTATTATATAATTATTACCATCGAAAAGAGTGACCGGGGAAGGAATCGAACCCTCACCATCAGAGCCGAAATCTGATATTCTAATCCGTTGAACTACCCGGCCAAGGAAATAAAAAAGCCTCGCACAACACCCCAAAAAACCGGAGATCGTTATTGCGAGGCTTGAGTGGGAGCTACTGGGTTCGAACCAGTGACCCTCTGCTTGTAAGGCAGATGCTCTGAACCAGCTGAGCTAAGCTCCCATATAAATTGTAGAATCAATTTTTGGCAACCAAAACCCTAAGTACTTTTACATTTTCAACTTCAGTTTGAATGTTGACCCCATTGGGTTAATTTGGGGATGCAAATATAGGATTTCCCGTTTTCTTTTCATTCCTGATTATTAAATTTTATTAATTATATATGTAAACCATTTGTTTAGAATATATTATAATAAATTTAATCGGACCAAACTCATCTTTCCGTTGTTCTCACTGGGCACAATAAGGGTCGTTTCGTCAATTTGGATGGCATCCGTAATCCGAAGATTCAGCTTGGTGTTGCTGGTATTTAATACACTCTTCCGGTTGATCCGCCCATCAGGAAGTAAGAGGTATTGAGAAACGGTGGACTCATTTTTAATTTCATCGTTAAACAAGATTCTCAAAAACGATCGATTGGTGAAAATGAAGAAGGATGAATACAATCCATCGTCATCCTGTGAAAATTGTTTTTTCCGAAGTATATTTTCCCACTGTTTTTCACCATTCGGGCTAAAACAGACAACAAATATGTCATCAAAATAATAATCAACCCACCTCATGGTGCCGATACCTGAATTATCCAAAGTATTATTGAAATAAGGCCTTCTGGATAGTTCTTTACTGTTTTCCATAAACACGAGAGAGGACCCATCTTCTTTGAAACATATTTTTTTGATGGCAAAGTTTAAGGAGGAGACGGAAGATTTTTTGCTCTTTCCCGTCCACTCTTTTAATTTTTCCTTATCGAATTCAATCATGTGCAGCTCTTCCCCATTACTCAGATTCTGAATCAAGTAACCGTCGGCATATTGCTCGTTTTTTTCTTTGTACAATCCAGCCAAGTATAGGTTTTTATTGAAATTATTGTAATTGATGTCCAGATCATAAATGTCAAATCCTTCCTTTAGCACAACTTCTTTGTTGAGGATTTGCCTTCCCAATTGGTCAACTCCCTGGATTTTAATGATGGATTTATCTCTGAAACCAGGATGTTCGTCATTCATCCACAATAAATAAAAATTGCCATCATCTCCAAGTGATGCTTTTTCTACATTTTCATTTTCTGAATCAAAAAGTTCCTCTGCTGGTTTGGCTAAAAATTCTTCAGGATGGAAGCGATTAAAGACACAAATCCATTTAATATTTTTCCGGTCGTTAAAACTCATGGAAACCCATTTCTGATTATCCGAACTGATGAGATTAAACTCGAGAGGATATTCAATAACAGTTTTTACCGGCAGAACCAACTCCTGCTTTAGAATTCCGTTTTGATCGTAAGTACCGTAAAAAATTTCAACCTTGTTTTCTACTTTGGTCAAATAAAGAATACCGATGTCATTGCCATGAGTGTAGGTATCGAGAATCCGCCACTTACGCCCTTTGAGCTCCAAATCCTTTTCAACTGTCCAACTCATGTCTGGTCGAAGGTTCTGGATCGTCAACTTATATGATTTATCTCTGATCACACTTACTTCTTTACCAAATGGAAGGATGTAGTAAGCAAAATCATTTCTTAAATTGATTTCAGGTGAAATTTCAAAATTTTGCCCGTAGGCTGAACCCTTCCAGCAGAGCACCAGAAACCAAAAGGAAAGAAAATGACAGGTTTTAAAGTTCAGCATTATGGTAGAATAGATACTTTTGCACCGGTTAAGATAGAACGTATGAATCAGAAACCCATTATAGAATGTGTTCCAAATTTCAGTGAAGGTAGGAATCCTGAAATTATCCAACAAATTGCCAGGACGATTGAAAGTGTGCGTGGCGTAAAATTACTGAATATAGATCCTGGGGCATCAACCAACAGAACGGTGATTACCTTCGCTGGTGCTCCCGAAGATGTCATAGAAGCAGCTTTTCAAGCCATCCGCATAGCCTCCCAACTGATCGATATGAGACAACACAAAGGGGAACATCCAAGGATGGGGGCGACCGATGTTTGTCCCCTGATACCTATTTCAGGAATTAACCTGGAGGAAACTGCTGTTTATGCTAAAAAGTTGGGGGAGAGAGTAGGCAAAGAACTTAAAATTCCGGTATATCTGTACGAAGCAGCAGCTTCAGCACCGCATCGCCGCAATCTGGCTGAAATTCGATCAGGAGAATATGAGGGCTTTGCTGAAAAGATGAAACAGAAAGCCTGGAAACCGGATTATGGACCTTCTGAATTTAATGTCCTGGCTGGGGCTACTGTAATCGGGGCCAGGGATTTTCTGATTGCCTACAATGTAAATTTAAACTCAAAGTCCGTCCGTCTGGCCAATGAAGTGGCTTATGATATTCGCGAAAACGGAAGACCAAAAAGAGATCCGGAGACTCAAAAGCTTTTGAAAAATGAGTCTGGAGAAATTGAAAGGATCCCGGGTTCATGTCCCGGAGTAAAGGCTATTGGCTGGTATATTGAAGAGTATGGCTATGCCCAGATCTCCATGAATCTAACAGATTTGCATAAAACACCGTTACACATCGCTTTTGAGGAATGCAGGCGTTCTGCGGAACAATATGGTCTGATAGTTACCGGATCGGAGCTTGTAGGACTCGTTCCAAAGAAAGCACTTATCGATTGTGGTAAATACTTCCTGAATAAGCAGAAAAGATCACTTGGCGTTACAGAAGAAGAATTGATTCAAATAGCCATCCAATCCTTAGGACTGAATTCAGTTTCCGTTTTTTTACCCAACCAAAGAATTATAGAAAATATGCTTGAAGATAAAAAATTTCCTCTTGCCAGTCTATCGTTGAAAAAATTTGCTGAAGAAACAGCGTCAGACAGTCCTGCTCCGGGTGGGGGTTCTGTGAGTGCATATGCCGCCACCATGGGGGCTTCGCTTGCTACCATGGTAGCCAACCTTACGGCACATAAGAAAGGATATGAAGATAAACTGAGTTATTTTTCAGAGATAGCTTCTAAGGGTATGCAATTGAGTAAAGAACTATTGGAATTGGTCGATGAAGATACCGCCGCCTTTAATATGATTATGGAGGCTTTCCGACTTCCAAAAGTGACCCCGGAGGATAAAAAGGCCAGAAAAAAAGCAATTAAAAAAGCTACCATAGTAGCCATAGAAGTACCTCTGAAAACCATTAAACTGGCAAGTTTGGCAATGCCTCTTGCCAAAGCAATGGTGGAAAATGGCAACCCAAATTCGATCTCTGATGCAGGTGTAGGTGCTCTTTGCCTGGAGGCTGCCATAAAAGGAGCCGCATTAAATGTTAAAATCAATGCTTCAGGATTGGAGGATCAGGATTTGAAGAAGAAATATTTTGAAGAAGCCGATGAATATGTAAAATCTGCTGAAGAAGAAACCAAATCAGTCTTGGCCATGGTAAATGAATTTATCAGCAGGTCTTAACTCATCTTTCTGGGGCTCGAGTTATTTACATCCAAGCCCCTAATTTGCGGGAATATTTTTCTTTCTGGTAATAGGTATATTTCAAAAATATAACCAATGCCCTTTCAACTTTCCAAGACTATTAAATTCCAGTGCGGGAAATGGAAACTTGAAAATGTTTAGTATGCGGAAGACGGATCTGAGGTAAGGATTTTTTACAGGTATTTTTCTGAGATCTATATCCAGTGAAAGTAAGTATTGAGCATAGCGTGGATATTCTAAGGCATCCAGCTTTCTGAATGTCCCATCCTTTTCTACCCATTCATTGCGATAGCCGCCATAAAGGTTGTTTGCACCATAACCTAAGGCAATGTTGAGGAACATTGGCCAGTATTTTTTCGAAGTTCCACTCCAATGGACAGGATTGAAGGAAAGCCAGTATGTCTGCGCATTATAATCCTTTAACAATCGTTCGCCAAGGCTTGTCCCGAACAACTCATCAGCCCGTGGGTGAAGTACTGGTTGCCTGGAATATTTTATGGGGTAAGATGAAAATTTTAAATAAAATTTTTGCTCGTTCCAGAGGGCTTCCTGGACAACAAAAAGCCCACCTCCGATTCCATTAGCGGCCATATCAGGCCATGAAAAACCCCATTTGGGACTGAAGCCATCGTATAATTCGATGGTCGACTGGAACAACATAGAGATCCCTACTCCATACAATAAAGCATGTCGTTTATTTATTCCGGTCCAACGTGCTCCCTGATAAATCAGATCACTTTGAAAAAACCCATTGTATAAATGACCCATTTTATCCATATGGCGCCATTCATTCCAATCGTTGAACTGTCTGAATTTTCCTAAATTTTGATTTCGGTACCATGCAAAATAGAGTCCTGCAGAAAATCCAGTATAGCTTAGAGCAGAGAAACCCCCTGCTAAAAATACCCTTTTCTTAACAAGGCTGTCAGCCGGTCTCAGGAAAGAGGAAGCAGAATTTTGGGCATTTAAATTATGGCAAACAATAAAGAGAATGAATAAAAGTCTCTGTGCCAATTGAGACGGGCTGTTTGGATTAAAAAAAAATCCGCAGCAAGTCCTTTGCTGCGGATTGAATTCAGATTTTGTCACCTGATATTTTTATTAATAGCGGTAGTATTCCGGTTTATAAGGACCTTCCTTCTTTACCCCAATATAATTTGCCTGATGATCCTCCAGTGTTTCCAGTTCGACACCAATTTTATCCAGGTGTAATCTGGCTACCTGCTCATCCAAATGTTTTGGCAAAGTGTACACTTTGTTTTCATAGCTGCCATGATTAGACCACAACTCCATCTGAGCAATAACCTGATTGGTGAAAGAATTGGACATTACAAAAGATGGATGTCCTGTAGCACAACCTAAATTAACCAACCTTCCTTCTGCGAGCAGAATAATGTCTTTACCATCTACGGTATATTTATCCACCTGAGGCTTAATTTCAACCTTGCTGTTTCCGTAATTGGTATTTAACCAGGCTACATCAATTTCATTATCAAAATGTCCGATGTTACAGACCACCGTTTTGTCTTTCATCAATTTGAAATGTCGTCCTACAAGGATATCACGGTTTCCGGTTGCGGTCACAACTATGTTTGCCATCCTAACCGCATTATCCATTTTAAGAACCTGATATCCATCCATGGCTGCCTGTAATGCGCAGATAGGATCGATTTCGGTAACAATCACTCTGCAACCAGCACCTCTAAGTGAAGCAGCAGAACCTTTTCCCACATCGCCATATCCTGCAACCACGGCAACTTTTCCGGCCATCATTAAATCAGTGGCTCTGCGAATGGCATCCACACAGGATTCTTTGCAACCGTATTTGTTGTCAAATTTTGACTTTGTAACCGAGTCATTGATGTTGATTGCAGGCATGCTCAAGGTACCTTTTTGTACTCTTTCATACAATCTCAAAACCCCAGTCGTGGTTTCTTCAGAAATTCCCCTGATTCCGGCAATCAATTCAGGAAATCTATCCAAAACCATATTGGTTAGATCACCACCGTCATCGAGGATCATATTTAGTGGCTGACCGTCTTTAAACGCAAACAATGTTTGTTCGATACACCAGTCAAATTCTTCATTGTTCATTCCCTTCCAGGCATAAACCGGAATTCCTCTTGCGGCGATAGCGGCTGCGGCGTGGTCCTGAGTAGAGAAGATGTTACAAGAGGACCAGCTGACCTCAGCACCCAGCTCGATCAATGTTTCTATCAATACTGCAGTCTGGATAGTCATGTGAAGACAACCTGCAATTCTGGCTCCGCTAAGGGGTTTTACCTTACCGTATTTTTCTCTTAGAGACATCAAACCCGGCATTTCAGCTTCGGCAAGTTCAATCTCTTTTCTTCCCCAATCTGCAAGATTGAGGTCTTTTACTTTAAATTTCAGTTGATTAGCAACTTGTTCCATCAATTATTTATTTATTTTTTTGCAAAGTTAATTAATAAATATCAGTCTGTATTTTGGCTGGTAGTTTATATAAATGAATAGGAATCTAATTGGTTGTAAGTTTCAATAGCTTTCTTGTAATGATTACATTTAATTTTAAATAATTTAATAGGCTTACCAATATAATTTCGACAGGAAATACCCACCTGCTACTGCTGCCAGACATGCGATCACACTAATCATGGCATATCCTGCAGCCCACAACCACTCTCCATTTCTTAGCAATAAAAAGTTTTCAAAACTGAAAGCGGAAAAAGTGCTGAATCCTCCGCAAAATCCAACCATCAATAGGGTACGTATCCATTCTTTTTCCGGATGTGCAATGTAGCGGTACATGAGAAATCCCAGGATGCATGAGGCTAAAATATTTACCAGAAGGGTAGGTACCATAAATAACTTTGGATGAGAAAAAGTGATGACCCCAAGGCTATATCGCAAACAACAACCGGTACCTCCACCTATAAAAACCAAGAGAAAATGGTATACGCTCAAAGCATTTATTTTATAACAACAATCCTGTGGATTTACGTCTGACCAAAAAATGAATTGCAGCTGAAAAGACAAATCCCAACAACAGAATCATCAATAATAAATTGAAATTACCTATTTCAAGTAAACTGAATGTCAACATGATTACCAGAGTATTGACTGAAATCAAAATCGAAGTCGCCTGAAGGTGATTCATCCCCAATGAAATCAATACATGATGTATGTGCTGCTTATCCGGAGTAAAAGGTGACCGCCCATTGAATATTCTGATGATGAATACACGCAAAGTGTCGTATAACGGAATGAAAAGAATAGCAATGGCAAATGCTGGTGCGGAAACAATTTTAAGTTCAGATGGCTCCATGGTTTTATTTACCTCAATAAAGCTGATCGCAAGAATAGCACAAATAGTACCGACCAGCATAGATCCTGTATCCCCCATAAAGATTTTAGCAGGACTGATGTTGAATTTCATAAAGGCAACTAAAGAACCTACCAATGCAAAAGATATGATGCTCAGTACCACCTGATCTGTTTCTTTAAACCAATAACCCAGGGTCACGCATATCAAAACACCTGTGCTGGCACAAAGTGTGTTGATGCCATCGATCAAATTAAATGCGTTGATGATGACTAAGATGGTAAACAAAGAAAAGACAATACTAAACCACAAGGGAAGTTCCTGAATACCAAGAATTCCATAAAAGCTTGTAATTCTGACATTGGCTTTAAAAACCAAAATTGCCGCCGCGAACACCTGACCTAGAATTTTCTTGTAAGGAGTTAGTGGCAGAATATCATCTTTTGCACCCACTAAAAATATAATGACAAATGCGCAGAGTATATATTGAAGATTACCGAAAACCTGAAACGGAGTCCAAAGTATGATACTGAACACTACACCAGCGAATATCCCAATACCACCCAGGGTCGGAATACTTTTACTGTGTGAGGTGCGTTCTCCGGGTTCGTCTGTCAGTTTTTTAACTTTAGCTATATTGATGATCGACGGAATGGCGATATAGGTAAGGATAAAAGCAGTTAAAAAACAAAGTATAATCTGATACATAATCCCTGTTAGGATCAACAAAGATCGAAAATATTATAATTATTTATATATATTATTTTAAATAATCCGGATTCAGCTTGCTTATTGACTCAGAAATCTGACCAGCCTGACAATTAAATTTAACAAAATGGAAAACAAAATCATTGTACTCAATGGAAAGTAAAAACTAAAACCTTCCTTTTTGAAGGCAATGTCACCGGGCAAATGACCGATCCATTTCAAATATGGGCCTAAAAAATAAATGATAAGAGCCGCAATCAACAATAAAATACCGGTTAAAGCAAACCATTTGGCGATTTCGGGGTTCATTTTATTCTACCTTTTTAGCATTGAATTTATTCATCGCATTGGACATCCCTTCTGCACAAAAACTCAAACAGGTATCTGCACATAGTTTTAGAATTTCCGGCATTTTGGCGGCTTCAGATTCTGACCATTTACCCAAAACATAATTAACCTGACGACCTTTTGAAAAATTAGCGCCAATGCCTACCCTCAAACGTGGATACTGATTTGTAGCCAATTGAAGATCTATATCTTTAAGTCCATTATGCCCGCCGTCAGAACCCCCGGCCCTGAGTCTTATACTGCCAAACTCAATATTCAAATCATCCAGGATTACAAGAAGATTACTAAGTTCCACCTTCTCTTTCGTTAACCAGTAGCGAACCGCTTTGCCACTAAGATTCATATAGGTGGTTGGTTTAATCAGGATCAACTGATGGCCTTTATGTTTAATTACCGAACGATGACAGTGGGTATCCTGACTCCAGGAAGCCTCTGCATTTCCAGCAAGTTCGTCCACCACTTCAAAACCAACATTGTGTCTGGTTCCGAAATAATCAATATGCATGTTCCCCAAACCAGCGATCAGAAACTTCATTCCCTATTTTTTTGCAAATATAAGGGATTCAAAAAGCAGGCGATCAATTTCTGCTTTATTACCATCTTTGTTAGTGATGAGGCAAGATTACCTGGAAGGATTAATATTTTTAAAGAAGTGGACTCTTCGGAAAGCCATGAATACATTCAAGGTCTGGACTTCTTTCAGGATCTCCAAAATGAGTGGCAAGTCCATCCACTGGGGAATGCCGGTGACCGTTGCGATAGAGCCCACCACTGCTTGTAATTTAAGGTGTCCGGAATGTCCCAGTGGACTGAGGGCATTTACAAGACCTACAGGAAATCTAAGGTTAGATCAATTTAAGCAATACCTGGATCCATTGAAAAATCACTTGTCCAATTTGATTTTTTATTTTCAGGGAGAACCATTTATTAATCCTGAATTACTGAACATGGTTCGTCATGCCCACCAGTTAAATATTTATACTTCCAGTTCTACCAATGCACATTTTTTAGATGAAGACACTTGTGAAAAAATTGTTCGCAGTGGACTGGACAGGCTGATATTGTCTATTGACGGACTTACGCAGGAAAGTTATGAACAATACAGAATTGGCGGGGATCTTGTTAAGGTGTTGCAAGGCACAAAAAATCTGGTGGCTGCAAAGGAAAAGCTAAAATCCAAAACACCTTTTTTGGTATTTCAATTTTTAGTGGTGAGACACAATGAACATGAAATTGAAGAATTAAAAACTTTGGCGAAAGAATTGGGCGTAGATAAAATTGAATTAAAAACTGCACAGGTGTACAACTATGTCCATGGTTCTAAGCTTATTCCGGAACAGGAGGTATACAGCCGTTATCAGAAAAAAGAAGATGGCACATTCCAAATAAAAAATCCGCTACACAATGAATGCTGGAGAATGTGGCAGGGTTGTGTGATTACCTGGGACGGCAGAGTAGTACCATGTTGTTTTGATAAGGATGCAGACCATCAATTAGGCAAATTGGCGACCAGTGATTTTCTCAGCATTTGGAGAGGTAAAAATTATAAAGCATTCCGACAATCCATTCTTAAAGGGAGAGATCAAATAGATATTTGCAGAAATTGTACGGAAGGAACTACTACAGGCTGATCAGATTTTTCTTTGCAAAGCATTTCGTGACAAAAAAAAAGTGCAGCTAACGGCTGCACTTTTTAAAATTTATTTAATTAATCCAACATCATCTGGTTAGAATAATTTTTTTAGTGGTCTTTGAAATACCTGATTTATATTCAAGAAAATAAACCCCATCTGAATATTGGTGTAAGTCAAGATTCATATTTTTTTCTCCAAACAACTTTCTTTCCAAAAGAGTTTTTCCGTTCAGATTTTTAAAACTTAGGACAGCACCTGAAGTGTTTCCTTGCGCTTCTATATTTACAACCAACATCCCTTTTGTAGGATTCGGAAAAGCTGAAATCAGTACATCATTTTTAGGATTATCAGTAGCAACAGGTCCTACCAGAATTTGGAAATTTTCAATTCCCAGCCAACCGCCTCTTCCATCGTTTAAGGTGTATGAAAAACCATCATAGTAATTGGTTGAACCATTATGGGTATAGCTCAACCGATTATCGTCCACATCTTTTTGGGTAAATGTGCTGCCGTACACGAGTACATTTCCATTTAATTTAAGCTCTCCAAAATTTGGAATGTACACAAGTGTATACACAAGATCATTTGGAACATTGTCTTTGTCTGTACACAGCAATAATTGGTTGTCTACACTTTTGGTTTCCCCTACCTGAAGTTTGAGAGGACCATTGTTAACCAATGCCGGAGCTTCTACGGTAAGGTCTGCACAATATTGAAGCGTAAAATTTTCCAGTTGTCCTGTTCGGAATGTATTTTTTGTGACGATCTCCAGTTTCCAATCTCCCTTCAGATCTTCCCCAATCAGTTTACCTAATGGTTCGAATGGTCTCATTCTTGTGCCTCGGGTAGGAGGACAAGTAAGTCCAATTGGCGCCTCATCATCAAAACTGCAATCAAAATCGAGGGTCACTGCACAATTGTAATTGAATAAATTAACCTTGGTTCCGGCAGGGCTGATCAGGTTAATGTTTACATCACGGACCGCGTCTGCCTGAATTTGTAAACCATTTACATTCATATCCGACAATCTACCGGAAAAGGCAATAGGAATGGCCGTTGTATTCGTACGGCTTGGAAATAGGCCTATAGGATTTCCGGTAAAAGGTTGGTCGATACAGGATTTATTTTTTGTCTGGAAAACAAAAATTTCAGATGATCCTCCTTCGCCGCATAGATTAACTGGAATTAATCGCCAATAGTAAATAGTGTTTTCCTTCAAAAGGATTGGCAATCTCAGACTGTCCACGAAAACAAATTGTTCAGAATATAAGATCGTATTGCCAAATGCTGGTGAAGTGGCTAATTCAAAGTGATAAGAATCTGCATTATCGCTTTTTTTCCATCTGAAAAGAGGGGTTTCAGTCAAGCCTCGTTCACTCCTGAAAGGAGATAAAAGAGAACCATCAGAAAAATCGTTTTTTATGGCATTTACATTCAATTCATCCCTTAGGGTATCTCCTGCAGGGGTAATTGCAGCAATGACTAATTTAAGACTAGCCTTGCCAGTCAGGTTTCTTAAATCAAGGGACAAATTGGATTCCTCATTTGGACCCAATATTGGTTTGCTGAATTGATAAGTCGATCCTGCTGGTAGTCCACTTTCCACAAATAAATTAACGTTGCCGCTAAATCCTCCAAACGCACAGGATCTGACCGTCACATTCAGAATGTCTGGAAGACATAAAGTAGCGACATTAGGGCTTACGCCCATACTTACTTTAGGAGTGGTGCTTTCGATAATCAGGATGTCAGCATCAGAGATGTCAAAAAAGATATGATCTGCGGCTCTGATCCAGATTCTTACCCTGATGTTATTCCCAATATCCGGAATATCAACCAATTCACTGCCATCATTGTCTGTATTGGCTTTTAAAAGTATTGGATTATTGTATTCCCTGCCTTTAAACATCAATATGTCTACTTTTTGGCAGTTGACCGGGGCCTCATTGGTTTTGTTGACATTCCATTTGATGGTGTTACAGGTATTTTTTACGAGACGGTCTGAAGTAGCATTAGGAAACTTAACCGCAAACGGTCCGGCGTTTTCTGAAACTTTAAGTTTGAGTAATTCATACGTGCTACCCCCTGCCCCAGGGTGGTTGTCACGTACTACGAACCGGAATTTCAAATCCCTGGTATTTTTTGGCAGGAACTCTCTGACATCTACATTATCCAGGTTAATAATGGAATTCCATTGTGGAATGGTCCGGTTGGGACTTGATCCCGGGAAAAGCACTCTGAAAAGTGGGCCATTTTCGGAAACATCACCCAACAAATCTCCATAAGCGCCATTGTCGAATTGTTCCCAGCCAAAAGTCAAGGTCGTATCTTCCAAATCAGATCCGCTCCCTTTCAATTCAAATGGTGTTTGGATCGGTAAATACAGACCTTGTTTGGTTAAAATGGTTGCGGATGGATAGGTGTTTCCTGCATCTTTTTTCACTCCGCAAGTCATTCCTCTGGTAAAGCCAATCACCTGTTCCAGGGAATTGGTATGGAAAAAGTTAGGATGAGGGAGGTTTGAGGATTCAATATTCAAATTGCCGCAAAGCCCGCTGTAGGACATGATAGTTGTTCCTCCACCCGGTTCATATCTGGTGCCACTTTCATTGCCATTGCAGTTCGAAAAGGTGTGAGAAGCACTGAATTGATGCCCCATTTCATGACAAAAAATTCTCTGTGCCACATAGGCCACATCGGTGGTATACCAGCAAGTTACGCCACGGGCTTTTCCTGAAGTTGCACATACAGATCCTAATGAAGCGATGCCACCTACATCTGTACAGGCAATGTTAAATACATGGCCATATTCATAAAATCCGGGTGTAATAATGGGATTAACAACACCTGGATTTTGATCTAACAATGAACCGCCTGAGCCATTGTTGTCATATGGGTCATTGTTGGGATTTAGAAAAACAATTTTATCATTATTTGCACATAAGTTGATGTGAATGGCAAAATCTTTTTCATAAACTGCATTTGCATAAGTAAGTGCATCTGCCATTTTGGCGAGCGCAGTTTGCACAGATCCGCCACCTAGACCGGAAGCCATTCCCCACTCTCCTGTGCAAGCCAGGGCAAGTCGGTAAGTATGGAGGATAACGGGTTGAGCACTCAATACAGAAGCCGCTAGCGTGTGTCCGTGATCTTCCTTAGTTTTATTTTGATCTGTAAAAACCACTCTGCCACCTTCACCACAAGCTAGGGAAAGTCCTGATGGGTCAACTTCAATGTTTTTAGCCCAGTAAACACCATAATTGTCCGCATTACCTTTAACAAGGGGTTCGATCACCACATCACCCTGATCGGTAAGGATATATGCTTTGAGTTCTGAGTTTGTCATGAACAACCTCATGTAGTTCATCCCATCGCTGCCCTTGTAAGTTTTAATTTCGGGATATTTCAGAGCCAATTCCGGCTCCATTACCGGTGATTCCATGATGTGGAATTCACGCACATTTCCATCCGGCATGGGTAAGGAAATAGATATGGTTTTACCAAATTGATTTTCAGCAGGGGCTTGTGTCAAAATAAAAGACCTAAGTGTATTGAAATTGATTTCAAATTGCTGATACGCCTTGATGGATCGCCAGGACGGGCTCATTTGTTCAGTTGGGACCAGGTTTTTGGAACCAGGGGCCAGTTTCCAAACCGGCTTTTGAGCCACTAAACTTATCGAAGCAATAAAGAAGGTGAAACTCAATAGTAAAAATGCTTTTTTCATGAAGGAGTTGGATTTACTGCAAAAATAGGAATTAAGTAATGAAACACGACTTTAACGAACATTTACCAGGGGAAAAAGTCCATATTGTCCAATATGTAACGTTCGAGCGCTAAAAAAGTGGCAGTATATACCAAAAACTTTTTAGCGAATTATCAAATCTAATGACATAATGGAATTTCAATGGAAGTCGGATTTTAACTTACAAACTTATCAAATCCGCAAACATGACTGCCATATTGACATGATTAGTCAATATGGTATGGTTTGTGACACAATATTCACTCCCATACTCCGTAATATCCATTAATTTTGCCTCCTTATTTAATTCGAACAGATGTTTAATTTTCTTAAAAAAGTTTTTGGGACCAAGCAGGATCGTGATGTAAAGGAATACAATCCCAAAATTCAACTGATTCTCAATTACCAGCAAGAATATTCCAAACTCAGTAATGATGAGTTGCGGAATAAGACTTTAGAATTCCGAACCCGAATCAAAGAATACCTGGCTCCAATTGATGCCAAAATTGATCAATTGCGTGAACAGGCTGAAGCAGAACCCGATATTCATACCAAGGAGGATATTTTCAACGACATTGACCGGGAACGAAAAGAGCGTGACGGCATGATTGAAGAAATTCTCAGGGAAATATTGCCCGAAGCATTTGCGGTGGTAAAAGAAACTGCCTATCGCTTTACCAATAATACCACCCTGGAGGTAACAGCAACCGACCGAGACAGGGACCTTTCTGTCTCCAGGTCATACATAAATCTGGATGGGGATAAAGCATTTTATTCCAACAGTTGGTCTGCAGCAGGTGGTGACATTGTATGGAACATGGTGCATTATGATGTTCAGCTCATAGGCGGAATGGTTCTTCATGATGGTAAGATTGCCGAAATGGGTACCGGGGAAGGAAAAACCTTAGTGGCCACTTTGCCCGCTTACTTGAATGGTTTGTCCGGTGAAGGGGTACACATTGTCACGGTCAATGATTATTTGGCCAGAAGAGACTCTGAGTGGGTAGGGCCTATTTTTGAATTTCTGCATTTGAGTGTAGATTGTATCGATAAGTATAAACCGCATTCACCACAAAGAAAGAAGGCTTACGAATGTGACATCATATATGGAACGAATAATGAATTTGGATTCGACTACCTGAGGGACAATATGGTCCGTAACATGGATGAGAAGGTCCAGAGAAAACATCATTACTCCATGGTGGATGAGGTGGATAGTGTATTGATCGATGATGCAAGAACTCCATTGATCATTTCAGGTCCGGTAGATATGGACGAAGAGAGTGAGGAATACAACAAACTAAAGCCAAAAGTAGAAAGGCTCATCAATGAGCAAAGAAAATTGCACAATCAGTTCCTTACGGACGCGCGAAAATTAATTTCAGAAGGCAAGACAGGATCCGGTGAGGGTGAAGGAGGTTTGGCATTGTTCAGAGCATACAGAACTTTACCCAAATCCAGGCCACTGATCAAATTCCTTAGTGAAGATGGCATCAGGAATATTCTTCAGAAGACGGAGAATTTTTACATGCAGGAGCAGAATCGAAACATGAAGGTGGCTGATGAGCCATTGTTGTTTACGATTGATGAAAAAAACCGTCAGGTAGAACTTACCCCAAGAGGAGAAGATTTTATGGCTACCGGGGAATCTGAGCCTTCGTTTTTTATCATTCCTGATTTGGCGGAATCCCTTCATAAAATTGACCAGGATGAGAATCTTAAAAAAGAAGAAATTACAGCCCAGAAGGAGAAAATACTCAATGAGTTTGCCATAAAATCCCAACGATTACATTGTGTAAGTCAATTGCTTAAGGCGTATACCTTATTTGAGAAAGACGAGGAATATGTTGTCCTGGATGGAGAGGTAAAAATTGTGGATGAAGGCACCGGACGTATGCTGGAAGGCAGAAGGTATTCTGATGGATTGCACCAGGCACTGGAGGCGAAAGAAAATGTAAAAGTTGGGGAACTTACACAAACTTATGCCACGGTTACCCTGCAGAATTATTTCAGGATGTACCATAAGCTTGCCGGTATGACCGGTACTGCTGAAACCGAAGCCGGAGAGTTCTGGCAGATTTACAAATTGGACGTTGTGGTCATTCCAACCAATCGGCCTGTGGTCAGAGATGACCGTGAGGATCTGGTGTACAAAACAGCCCGTGAAAAATTCAATGCAGTCATCGAAGAAATTGAAAAATGTACCAACTCAGGAAGGCCTGTTCTTGTGGGTACTACTTCCGTAGATATTTCAGAAAAATTGGCGAGAATGCTTCAACTGAGAGGCATTGCACACAGTGTGCTGAACGCCAAACAACACCAAAGGGAAGCAGAAATAGTAGCAGAAGCAGGTAAAGCAGGGAAAGTTACCATTGCCACCAACATGGCCGGTAGGGGAACAGACATAAAAATTTCTGATGAAGTGAAGAAATCTGGTGGTCTGGCGATCATTGGTACCGAGCGGCACGAATCCCGAAGGGTGGACAGACAGTTGAGGGGTCGTGCAGGAAGGCAGGGAGATCCGGGATCTTCCCAGTTTTTCGTATCCTTTGAAGACAATCTCATGAGGTTGTTTAACTCGGATCGAATTACCGGAATTATGGACAAACTTGGACATAAAGAAGGTGAGGTAATGCAACATTCCATGGTGACCAAATCTATTGAAAGAGCCCAAAAGAAAGTGGAAGAGAACAATTTCGGGATGCGTAAGCGACTCCTGGAATACGATGATGTCATGAATATCCAGCGCGAAGCAATTTATAAAAAGAGAGATCATGCGCTATACGGTGAGCGACTTGCGGTGGATCTGAGTTATATGTTTAATTCTACACTCGATGCACTGGTTAAAAATGCAAGAGCGTCAGGAGATCTTGAATCATTTATCAATGACTCCATCACCATGTTTGGTTTTGAACCAGAGATAGATGCTGCATTTTTTAAAGAATCTCCATTACCTGATCTACAAAATGAATACCACAGACAGTTTTTTACCCACTATGAAAAGAAAGAATCACAGATCAAGGAAATCCTGTTTCCTTATATAACGGATGTATATAAAAATGAGGGTCACAGATACCAACGGATTGTAGTTCCTTTTGTAGACGAATTAAAAGAACCGCTACCCATATCTGCAGAGCTGGAAAAAGCAGTTAAGTCTAAGGGGAACAGTATCATGAGGGATATAGAACGGTCAGTAGCTTTAAGTATTCTCGATACCAATTGGAAGGAGCATCTACGTAATATGGATGAATTGAAGGAATCCGTACAGGCAGCCTCCTTTGAGCAAAAAGATCCATTGGTTATTTATAAAATGGAAGCCTACAAACTTTTTGAGATGTTGGTTTTTAAAATGAACCAGGATATTACTTCCTATCTCGCAAAAGGAAAATTAATGATCACTGTGAATCAAGAAGTGAAGGAGGCGAGGCAACAAAGTACAGACCTCAGCAGAGTAAGGACGAATAAAAGTCAGGAAGATGAAAGGGCAAGACGTGCAGCGGAACAGGCAGGCAGAGAATCCATTCCACAAGTACAAACCGTGCGTAACAGTGCACCTAAAATTGGAAGGAATGATGTGTGTCCCTGCGGAAGTGGCAAAAAATATAAAAACTGCCATGGTGCAGGATTGGGCTAAGAAAATTTGCAGGAAAGGAATCGAAAAATTAAGTTTATGAAGTATCTGTATATAATTGTTTTCATGCTACTGATGTGCTTACATGGAAATGCACAGGCAGGAGTTCAAATAGATGCAGAACCGTCGATAATCTCAATGATGAATCAATATCTGAGGATAAACAAGAGTATTACACACATATCCGGTTGGCGCATCACAGTCATTACTACAGTAGATCGCAGACAGATGGAGGCGACAAGAATAGATTTTCAAAAGCAATTCACCTATCCTGTTAAATGGGAATACAAAGAGCCATATTACCATTTGAAGGCAGGCGCATTCTTGAACAGGAATGACGCTGCTTCTGCTCTTGAAAATATAAAAAAGAAATTCAATTCTGCTTTTTTATCCATTGATAAAATTCAATATAATGAGTTGTAGAATTTGATGTATCAATTCTTTCATCGAATTTTCATCAGCAACTACAAAATTTATTAAATCATCTTAGTATGATAAGAACGGTAAGAAATGCACAATATGATTGGATGATCATTGGCATTTATCTTAGCCTGATTATCATAGGTTGGTTTAGTATTTATGCAGCAACCTATACCTACAGTGAGGATACAAATTTTTTAGATCTGTCGGTTCCGATTACCAAACAAACAGTTTACATTGCTATTGCACTTTCTGTATTTATAATAGCCTTATTTATTGATGTTAAATTCTGGCACACTTTCGCGTACATTTTTTATGGTATAAGTATTTTTTTATTGCTGCTAGTACTGTTCGTTGGTTCAGAGATCAAAGGAGCTAGAGCCTGGTTTGTAATTGGCGGATTTTCTTTCCAGCCTTCTGAAATTGCAAAGTTTTGTACAACGCTTGCCGTATCCAGTTACTTGTCCTATTATAAGGTAAATTTAAAAACCGGAGTTTACCAATGGATTGTAGTCGGAATCATTTTCGCACCAGTGTTTTTCATTTTGTTGCAACCGGATGCAGGTTCAGCCATTACTTTTTTGTCTCTTTTTATATTGCTTTTTATTGAGGGCTTCAATCCTGTTTATTATATCTCTGCGGTATCGCTTTTTTTATCTTTTGTTTTTTCCATTTTATTTCCATTGGAACAGGTTATTATGGCTATCATTCTTGCGGCAATCGGGTTTAGTTGGTTTAATTTTAAAATTTTCAAATACCACTACGCATTACTGGCAGTACTTTTAATTAGTCTTATTTATTGTTTTTATTTTCTCGGATTGGGATATATGGTTTATGTGGCTTTGGGTTTCCTGGGCGTCAGTCTGATCATGTTGTGGAGGAACAGACAGGAAAAATTATCTCTGTTTCTACCGTTGGCAGTGGCAGTGCTTTATGCATTTTCTTATTTTTCCATCAATCTTTTCAATGGCTTAGAATTGCACCAACAGGAACGTATAAAAGTTTGGCTTAAGCCTTCTGAATGTGATCCAAGAGGTTCCCTTTATAATTTGTTGCAATCCAAGGTTGCGATTGGATCGGGAGGCATGTTGGGAAAAGGATTTATGAATGGAAACATGACAAAGTTAAAGTTTGTACCAGAGCAATCCACCGATTTTATTTTTAGTACGATTGGCGAAGAACAAGGATTTTTCGGCAGCGTCATTGTGATATTATTATTTGTGGTGCTTATTTGGCGGATATTGAATACGAGCGAACGCATTACCAATAAGTTTGCTTCTTATTTTGGTCTGTCGCTGGCAGGATTTTTATTTATTCACGTTCTTGTAAACATCGGCATGACCATGGGGCTGGTTCCAATTATTGGAATCCCATTGCCATTTATCAGCAAAGGTGGATCCTCATTGATTGGATTTTCTTTAATGCTGGGTGTTTTTATCAGGATGCAATCCAGATCTGCATGACCGGATTTAATTTAATACATGAGGATACCAGCTGTAGAGCCAGAACCGGGGAAATCCTTACAGATCGTGGAGTTGTGTATACACCCGTTTTTATGCCTGTCGGAACATCAGCTACAGTGAAAGCAGTCCATCAGCAGGAGCTTTCCTCTGTAGTAAAAGCGGAAATTATACTTGGAAACACCTATCATCTTTATTTGCGTCCGGGTCTGGAAGTGATTTCCGAAGCTGGAGGGCTGCACAGGTTTATGAATTGGCAGGCTCCTATTTTGACGGATAGTGGAGGATATCAGGTTTTCTCCCTGAGTGCCCGAAGAAAAATTAGGCCTGAGGGCGTTACCTTCCAATCCCATATAGATGGTTCGAAGCACATTTTTACACCTGAATCCGTAGTGGACACGCAACGGATACTTGGTTCAGATATCATGATGGCATTAGATGAATGTCCACCTTATCCATGTACCAGGAAATATGCAGAGAAATCATTGCGAATTACTAATGACTGGCTGACACGGGGAATCCAGCATTTTATAAATACCGAATCCAGATATGGGCAGAAGCAAATATTTGTTCCCATTGCACAAGGTTCCGTATTTGATGACCTAAGGAAGGAATCCATTTTGTTCAACAGTCAATACCCAAATCCCATTTATGCCATAGGTGGACTTTCTGTCGGTGAACCACAAGAAGAACTTTATAGAATGGTGGCCTGGTCAACAGAATTTATGCCTCGCTTAAGTGCGCGCTATCTGATGGGCGTTGGAACACCTGCAAATCTTTTGGAGTGTATTGCACAGGGAATCGATATGTTTGATTGTGTTTTACCTACACGAAATGCAAGGCATGGAATAATTTATACGACTAAAGGAATCATCCATATCAGAAACCAAAAATGGAAGACAGATTTCAGTATGATTGATGAGGGACTTGATGTTCCGACCAGTAATTTGCACAGTAAAGCTTATCTACGCCATTTATTTATGGTAGGAGAAATTCTTGCTGCACAAATCGCCAGCATACAAAACTTAAGTTTTTACACCTGGTTGATGAGGGAAGCTCGGAAGCAAATCCAATTGAATAATTTTGACTCCTGGAAGAGGGAAATTTTGATCACCATAAACCAAAAATTGTAATGGGGATAAAAGGCTTAGGCCTGTCGATTTTAGATAAGTATATCCTTCGTAAATATGTATCGACATTCATATTTACCATGGCCATTTTGTCCCTTATTGCCGTTGTTTTTGATGTTTCTGAAAGAATAGAAAAATTTATTTCCAAAGATCTTGGGTGGTGGCATGTGACCAGAGATTACTACTTCAATTTTATCCCCTGGATTAATTCGCTGTTGTTCCCCCTTTATTCACTGATCACCGTGATATTTTTTACATCCCGGATGGCTGATCAGACCGAGATTATTCCCATATTCAGTTCAGGAATTTCCTACAGAAGGTTTCTGAGGCCATTCATTATAGCAGCATCATTTTTCACTCTGGTGCATTTGGTAGGGAATCACATTGTAGTGCCAAGAGGCAATAAAATTCTCAAAGATTTTGAGAATACCTACATCAAGACTTCCAATATTTATTCCAAGGACCGCAATGTGCACTTGTTTGTCGAGCCTCAGGTAGAAGCTTTTATTTATCTTTTTAATGTTTCGGATTCTTCAGGAAGTAATTTTCAATTGAGGAAGTTGGAAGGATCCAGAGTGGTACAAATCCTTACTGCAAGAACGATACGTTGGAAGGGCCCTCCGCACATTTGGACATTGGGGGATTATGAGATCAGGACCTTAGAAGACAGCACAGAAAAGTTTAATGTTTACCAGGGTAAGTTTGTGGATACTTCGCTGAATTTGTTGGTTTCGGATTTCGTCATTCTGAAAAATAGGAAGGAAATGATGAGGACCCCGGAATTGAGCGAGTTTATTGACCGGGAGAAAGAGAAAGGTTCAGGAATCACTGGTCCTTATGAGGTGGAAAAACACCGTAGAACGGCAGATCCATTTACTTCTTTGATTTTGGCAATAATAGGTACCTGTATTGCGTCAAGAAAGGTAAGAGGTGGTCTTGGTCTTCATCTGGCCGTTGGTGTAATCTTGGGCGTGGTGTTCATTTTTCTGTCCAAACTTTCACTCACATTTGCCAATAATGAGGTAATTCCTCCTTTATTGGCAGTTTGGATACCAAATATAATATTTTCTTTTGTGGCATTTTATACATATAAAATTGCGCAGAAGTAAAAGTGTAGTATATTATAGTGAAAATATTCATTTTTTGAAATAAACGAAAGCGGTTATTTATTTGAAATTATCTAATGCATTAGGATATTGTAAATCAGTTGAATAGGGAAGTTTGCGTAAATTAATATTTTCTTAACACTTTTTTGTTTAACTAAATACCCTAAACAATTAAACAGAATCATATATTTGTAAAAATTTAGCAACATGTCGACGTTAGAGTTCTACACATCTTTTGATAAGCAGTCACAGACCCTCCACAACTTTGCCTTCAGTCTCACCAGAGATTCAGAAGATGCAAAGGACCTATATCAGGAAACTGCCTTCAGGGCATTATCCAACAGAGATAAGTTTCAACCGGGAACCAACTTCAAGGCATGGCTAATCACCATCATGAAGAATATCTTCATTAACAATTACCGCCGAAAAGTAAAAGGAGGAATTGTAAATGACAACAGCGAAAACCAATACTATCTCAACTCCATAAATAATTCCATTTCCAACAGTGCTGAATCAGACATCATGATGGATGAACTGAATGGAATGGTTGAAAGTCTGGATGATTCACTGCGAATTCCTTTTCTCCGTTATTTCCATGGTTTTAAATATCAGGAAATCGCAGACGAACTGGAACTTCCACTCGGTACTGTGAAAAGCCGTATTTTCTTCGCACGTAAAGCCCTCAAAAATATGATCGCCCAACACTATAAGGGATATGAGGATATTGCGATTAGGGAGAATTAGGCAATGTGAAAATTAGCTAATTAGTTAATGATTGATTTTACTTGGTGGGGAGTTAGTTACTTTTTCAACAATCATTAGGATTTGTTTTTGCCAATGTTAAAATTGGTTTGGAGAATGGGTTTTACTTCATTTATACTCTCTATATTTTGACATAATTTCTATTGAAATCAAATGCTTTTTGAGATAAGCAGTATCTGAAGAATAACTTCCTTTTGAAGGAAAGAAAACCTCAATAGTAGGAATGAACCAGCCATTAAGATCCGGGAAAGCGTTTTTTAGACCTATCTCCCCGTTACCTTTCAAGTCAAGTTTATTTACTTGTAATGGGAAAGTCTTTTCAAAGAGGAACTGCCAGCTCACACGTCCTCTAGCCTGAATATCCGGGGATAGTTCTGGATCAAGAAGTGCAGCCTTAAATTCCGTTTTAACATGTTCATCTGTACAAACATGATCTACCAGATTTCCCCATTGGAAAACCCTGTTATTACCTTCCATGTAGTTGTTGAATTGTCCACCAACGGTATCAAATGCACCAGAGCCTAACAAGTATAAATCATAGGTTAGGGAAGGACCGCAAGGAGAATCATCCAACAAATCACAAGTGGTCAAAAAGAGTAAAATGAAAAGAAAATAAATGAAAAGCTTATTCATCATGGTCGATTTAACTGATCATACAATAAATCGTTTTATGAAGTTTTTTGAGTACATAATTTGTAAATAAGATTAAAAATAACTAATAAATTTAATAATTGTACATAATTGCAAATAAAATGTGGTTGCTCTCTAAATTCGAAAAGTAGCCTGGTGACGGAATTGTAACACAGAATAAATTTTTAAAAAATGATGAAGATCGACTGAATGAATTTCAATTTTTCACAAATCGAATCCCATTAAAATTAGATTTTGCGGTCCGGTTTTCTTTTCACTAAAGAATCGGTATCAATAAACAAATTCTTAACAAATAAGGCTTCATTCGATTTCCTCAAATAGCTAAGATGGCTTAGCTTTGCAGCGTTTTTCCAAAGGGTCTTTCCCATGAAGAAATTATATAAAATCCTAACTTTATCAGTCCTCTTTTGCTTCGGCCGAATAGAGGCTCAGCAACCTGTAGGTGCTGAAACACCTACCCAGCATGAAGCTCATGAGCATAATCATGGTTCATCCCAGGAGGGACATGAGGGGCATAATCACGGACCGATCTCCGGACAAACTGCACCTGCAGAATCTGCAGACCACGCCACCGGTGACCACGGACATGCACCATTTAATGCGAAGGAGACTGCTTTCCACCACATATCCGATTTGAACGTTTACAGCATTGGTCCATGGAATTTTCCATTGCCATGTATTCTGTACGCACCTGCTTACGGATGGTCCGTTTTTTCTTCAGGCCGTTTTCACATTGATGATGCGCACCATGGTTCCGGACACGTAGCTATCGATCGATATGTGCTACATGAAGGGAAGGTTATGAGAATTACTGATCCTACATTTCCAGTAGGAGAAGTGGAGATTCAGGGATTTTCAACTGAAGTAAAAGACGAAACCGGAGGGAAGAAAGAATATATCTATGCTTCTTATCAGGGCAGAAATTTTCAAACAGAGAAAGCAAGTACTGCTGATGGTGGATTATTCAAAGGAGGCATTACCGGCTTTTACGATTTTTCCATCAGTAAGAATGTATTTGCCATGTTGTTGGTGGTAGGATTTATGTCGCTGATGTTTATCGGTATGGCGCGCAAATACAAAGCAAATCCTGGTACTCCGCCAACAGGCATCCAAAAATTAATGGAGCCAATAATACTTTTCATTCAGGATGAAGTAGCCAAACCGTTTATAGGGCCAAAGTATGTGGGCTACATGCCCTTGTTGCTTTCCTTGTTTTTCTTTATTCTAGGCTTGAATTTATTTGGTCAGATTCCATTTTTTGGTGGCGCCAATGTAACCGGAAATCTTGCGGTGACCATGGTGTTGGCTTTAATCGTTTTCATCGTAGTGAATGTAAAGGGTAACCGCCACTATTGGGAACACATCCTGTGGATGCCGGGGATTCCAGCAGGTATCAAAACCTTGATAACACCCATCGAAATTCTGGGTATTTTTATCAAACCGGTAACCCTGATGCTCAGGCTTTTTGCCAACATCACTGCCGGGCATATCGTGATTATTATTTTCGTCAGTTTGATATTTATCATTGGTAAATCCGGAGAAAATGTTGGTGCCGCTTCAGGCGCTGCTATAGGTTCGGTTTTACTTTCTTTGTTCATGATGGCCATAGAGCTTTTGGTGGCATTCATCCAGGCTTATGTGTTCACACTTTTGACGGCATCTTATATTGGCGCTGCAACAGAAGAACATCACCATGAACATGAGGCAGAACATCATTAATTTTTAACTATATAAAACAAAGTTTATGACAGGTTCAATTGTAGCTCTAGGTATGGGTATTGCAGCGATCGGCGCAGGTATCGGAGTAGGAAACATTGGAGGAAAGGCATTGGATGCAATCGCGCGTCAGCCTGAGGCCATTGGCGATATCCGTTCCAACATGATTTTGACTGCTGCCCTTGTAGAAGGTGCGGCTTTGATCGCAATCCTTTTGGCTTACCTGGTAGCTTAAAAATTTTACGAACAGGGTGCAGAACGGTTGGTTGCTGTACCTGTTCTTTTTGATTTTAAATGTAAAAGCATGGATTCTTTAATCTTACTTTCAATAGACTTCAGCCCAATAAAGCCAACTTTCGGTTTGCTTTTCTGGTCCACGCTGATTTTCCTGATTTTTTGGTTGATTATTGGCAAGTTTGCCTTTAAGCCGATCATCAGTGCCCTGAACAGTCGTGCAAACGATATTCAGGATTCCTTGAATGCAGCAAAAAATGCAAAAGAGGAGATGTTAAAACTGAAATCTGAAAATGAGCAGATCATGAATGAGGCTCGTGAAGAGAAAATGCGCATTCTACGCGATGCCAAGGAGTCAGCCAATCAAATTGTTGCTGAAGCCCGGGACAAAGCAAAGGAAGAGGCGCAAAGAATTGTGGTCAACGCTAAAAACGATATTGAAAATGCCAAAAAATCTGCCCTGGTCGATGTTAAAAATCAGGTGGGTGTAATGGCAGTAGATATTGCTGAGAAAATCATCCGACAAAAATTGGAAACAGACCAAAATCAGCAGGACTATATCAAAAGACTGGTTGACGAGATCAAAGTAAACTGATAAAAAATGTCAATGTCAAAAATTGCCGGACGATATGCCAAATCCTTAGTGGATCTGGCTACTGAAAAGTCTGCACTTAATGAGGTGCATGAAGATGTCAGAACCATTCAGTCGGTTTGCGAAAATCGTGATTTTGCCTTAATGCTTAAAAGTCCAATCATCCATGGGGACAAAAAGATGGAGATTTTTAAGATCATTCTTGGCAGTAAGATTTCTGAACTTACAAATGCCTTTGTGAGCCTTCTCATTTCAAAAGGCCGGGAGCCACTTTTGGCCCAAATCTGCACAGAATTTATTCAACAGTTTAAAAACATCAATAAGATCCGTACTGCAGTGGTAACCTCTGCCCAGGCATTGGGAGAGACTCAGTTGACAGAGATCAGAAATCGTTTCAATCCTTGGTTAAAGCCAGGCGAAACTTTGGAAATTATACAAAAAATTGACGCTTCTCTGATCGGAGGTATCATCTTTGAATTGGACGGCCAGCAAGTGGACTCAACAGCCAAACGCCAGTTGGATCAAATGCGTACCAACCTATATGACAAATCATACATTAATCTAGTGGTTAAATCTTAAATACTAAAATTCTTATCATGGTAAATATCAGACCCGAAGAAATATCAGCGATTCTAAAGCAACAGATTTCAGGTGTTAACACCGCAGCTGAACTGGAAGAAATTGGAACGGTACTCACCGTTGGTGACGGTATCGCCCGTGTTTATGGACTTACCAATGCACAGGCTGGAGAGTTGGTTGAATTCGAAACAGGTGTGCAGGCCATCGTGCTAAACCTGGAAGAGGACAACGTGGGTGTCGTACTCATGGGTCCATGGACCGGAATCAAAGAAGGTTCCAGAGTAAAAAGAACTTCTAAAATTGCCTCCATACAGGTGGGAGAAGGTTTTGTAGGCCGGGTAGTAAATCCATTGGGCCAGCCAATAGATGGTAAAGGACCTATTCCGGGTGTTAAATATGAAATGCCTTTGGAGAGAAAAGCTCCGGGTGTTATCTTCCGTCAACCGGTAAATGAACCACTACAAACCGGTATCAAAGCGATTGACTCCATGATTCCGATTGGCCGTGGCCAGCGGGAATTGATCATTGGCGACCGCCAAACCGGTAAAACGGCCATCGCCATTGACACCATCATCAATCAAAAAGAATTCTACGACCGTGGAGAACCCGTTTATTGCATCTACGTGGCTTCCGGACAGAAATCTTCGACGGTAGCAAAAGTTGCCCGTACTCTAGAAGAATATGGGGCAATGCCTTATACTACGATAGTTTCAGCCTCTGCTGCTGATCCGGCTCCTTTGCAATTCTTTGCACCGTTTGCCGGTGCTGCGATTGGCGAATTTTTCCGGGATACCGGACGCCCTGCATTGGTTATCTATGATGACCTGAGTAAGCAGGCTGTTGCATACCGTGAAGTTTCTCTATTGCTTAGAAGACCACCGGGACGTGAGGCTTATCCGGGAGACGTATTTTATTTGCACTCCAGGTTGTTGGAAAGAGCTGCAAAAGTGATCAACAACGATGAGATCGCCCGAAACATGAATGACCTGCCAGACTCTCTGAAGAATGCAGGTATCGTAAAAGGTGGAGGATCCTTAACTGCACTACCAATTATCGAAACTCAGGCTGGTGACGTTTCTGCATATATTCCTACCAACGTAATATCGATTACCGACGGACAGATCTTTTTGGAATCCAACTTATTCAACGCTGGTATCAGACCTGCCATCAACGTGGGTATCTCTGTATCCAGGGTGGGTGGTAATGCTCAGATCAAATCCATGAAAAAAGTATCCGGAACCCTGAAACTCGATCAGGCGCAATATCGCGAACTGGAAGCTTTTTCTAAATTTGGTTCTGATCTGGATGCCGCAACAAAAGCAGTACTTGACAAAGGAAAACGCAATGTGGAAGTATTGAAGCAACCACAATATTCTCCGGTAACTGTAGAAAAACAAGTGGCGCTGATTTACCTTGGAACGAACAATTTGTTAAAAGATATTCCGGTAGAAAGAGTGAAAGATTTTGAAACATTGCTCTATACCGAACTTGACCAAAAACATCCGGAAATTCTTGAGAATTTCAGAAAAGGAAAACTGGATGATGCAGACCTCGCTATCTTGAAGAAGATGGCCGGGGAGATGAAGTTGAAGTAATTGGGGAATTAGAGAATGTGAGAATAAGATAATGTGAGAATTGAAGGATTAGGGAATTAGAGATGACTGAACGATCTATGCTTCAGCGGAGTGTCGTGTGACAACACGATAAGTGAAGGAACCGCGAAAGCGGCTAACGGGAGAATTAGAGGATGAGAGAATTGGAGAATGAGGAAGTTTTGATTTGAGAACGAGTAGAGCAATATATTAATAACATTTTAAACACCCTAAAATATGCAGAATGAGAGATTCTGGACATAATGTAATACTTGAAAAGTCAGTATTATTTTCATTGAAATTGATAGAGTATGTTGAAATTCTGGAGAAAGACAGAAAATTTGTAATTGCAAATCAACTGCTGAGATCAGGAACTTCAATAGGTGCAAATATTTCGGAAGCACAAGATGCAGAGAGTAAAGCAGATTTTATTCATAAAATGAAATTGGCTTCAAAAGAATTGAATGAAACAATTTATTGGTTCAAATTGTGCCAAAATTCTCTGAGCTATCCAGATTGTAACAGCCTAAACAATGAACTGGAGGAAATCAGAAAAATTCTAAATGCAATTCTGGGTAGCTTGAAAAAAAAATGAAAATTTTCGAGTTAGTACACTTCTAAAGTTAATGTTGGATCTTGTTTACTTACGCCTAAATAGATTTAGTTACGCCTTCTCCATTTCTCTAATTTTCACATTCTCTAATTCTCTAATTATAAATTAAAATTATGGCCGCAAATTTAAAAGAGGTACGTAACAGGATAAAGTCGGTGATATCGACTCAGCAGATTACCAAAGCGATGAAGATGGTATCGGCTGCTAAATTGCGCAGAGCCCAGCAGGCTATTGTGCAGATGCGTCCTTATGCCAATAAGTTAAACGCCATGATGAAAAACATCATGAGTTTTTCTGATGGACAGGGTGCGGAGGCTTTTGCAAGGGCTACTGAAAAAAAGAATCCACTACTGGTCATCATTACTTCTGATCGCGGACTTTGTGGTGCATTTAATACCAATATCATCAAACTTGCGACTAAACAAATCAATGAGCAATACAGCACCCAGGCCAAAGAAGGAAAATTGAGTTTCCTATTTATTGGAAAAAAGGGATTTGAATATTTTAGAAGAAGATATCCACAATGTCCAATCAACAGCGATTATGTGGGTGCATTTGCAGGATTGAGTTTTGAAAAAATTGCCGGTATTGCCGATGGCATCATGTCAGATTTTAAAACCGGAAAAGTAGATCAGGTAGAAATCTTTTACGGAAGATTTAAAAATGCCGCGACTCAGTTTCCGGAAGTAGAACAATATTTGCCGGTTCCAAAAGTAGTTGCTGCTACACCTGTTGCAGGAACCCCAACCGACAAAGTGGTTCCTGACTTTTTATTCGAACCTGCACAAGGAGAATTATTGCAGGAATTGATCCCGTCCATTCTGCAATCACAACTTTTTAAATGCACGCTCGACAATCTTGCCTCCGAACTGGGAGCCAGGATGACAGCAATGGACAAGGCATCAGAAAATGCTGAAGCCATGTTGGGTGAATTGAAAATCAATTACAACAAAGCACGTCAGGAAGCCATCACCAAGGAACTTTCTGAAATTGTGGGCGGTGCTGCAGCTTTGGGTGGATAAAAGGATTGCAAAATAACCTTACCTGATATTATTCTAAGTTGATCCGGTGATGCTGTCCATTTAAAGCATACCTTGGATTGGAATGATTTAACATTTTGACAAGGTCATTGTTCTTATTTTTGTCACTTATGGTTTTCAGGTCTACTTATATCCAACTGGCGGGTCTTTTATTGTCCCTGATGATTGCTTCCTGCAAGCAAGAACAAAAGCCTCATATACCATCCGGACCACCACCCAAGAAACCTTCCATGGTGGATGCCTACATCGTAAAGGAAGAGCAGTTGGATGAGCTACTGAAAATTCCAGGGAATCTTGTACCCAATGAGCAAACGGACATTCGCACCGAGACATCCGGAATTTTGGAATCCGTTTTATTCAAAGATGGGCAAAAAGTAAAGAAAGGTCAGTTGCTTGCCAAAATCAACAATATTGAGCAAAGAGCAAGGTTGGCTAAGCTTAGGGTTCAGTTGGAAATGGCACAAAACACCGAGCAGAGACAAAATCAATTGTTAAAAGCCCAGGCCATAGGACAACAGGAATATGATCAGGCATTGCTGGAAGTCAGAAGCCTTCAGGCGGATTTAAATATTCTGAGGGCAGAGCTGAGCAAATTTGAAATAAGAGCACCTTTTAACGGGACTTTGGGATTGAGGATGATGAGTCCGGGGGCATATTGTACCCCTTCGAATATTTTGGTTTCCATCAGTCAGGAAGATCAATTAAAGATCCAATTCTCAATACCAGAAAGATATATCCGTAAAATTACCTTGGGGCAAGTATTGGAATTCACCTGTCAGCATTCCAAGGAAGTGTATAAGGCAAAATTGGAATCCACCGAATCTGCCATGGATCAGCAGACCAGAAGTCTGAAGGTGCAAGCAAGGGTAATGGGTAAAGCGGTTGGATTGAAACCCGGACTTTTTGCTGAGGTCAGTATGCCATTTCAGAATAAGACCAAGAGCATCATGGTACCCAGTCAGAGTATCATACCACAAGCGAGAGATAAAAAAGTGGCCATCCTGAAAAATGGTTTGGTAGAGTTTAAAGTGGTTTCCCTGGGTTACAGAGATTCTTCCAGGGTGGAAATCCTCTCAGGTCTTCAGGCAGGAGACACCTTGTTGATTACCGGTATCATGGGTCTGAAACCTGGTTCACCAGCTAAAATACAATCCATTAATTAATCCGATGAATCTATCCCACCTCAGCCTTAATCGCCCAGTGCTGGCAGTGGTTCTGAATCTTGCCATTATCCTGTTTGGATATATTGGCTATAAGAGTCTGGGGGTAAGAGATTATCCCGCAATTGATCCTCCAAACATCACCGTAAGAACCTCTTATCCCGGTGCAAACGCAGAGATTGTAGAATCCCAGATAACAGAGCCATTGGAGAATTCCATCAATGGCATTGCAGGAATCAAGAACATCACCTCCCTCAGCAGTCAGGGCAACAGCAACATTACGGTAGAGTTTGAGTTGAGTGTAAATCTGGAAGAAGCAGCCAACGATGTTAGAGATAAAGTATCCCAGGCAGTAAGAAATCTACCCAATGATCTGGATGCCCCACCAACCGTTACCAAAGCGGACGCCAGTGGGGAGCCTATTCTCTCCATGACGGTCAAAAGCAATTCCAGGAATCCTCTGGAACTGACAGAATTTGCTTATAACCATTTGGTAGAACGACTACAGACAATTCCCGGTGTCAGCAACATCATGATCTGGGGAGAAAAGCGTTACGCCATGCGTATCTGGATGGATCCTGTCAAACTAAGTGCTTACAATCTTACACCGCTGGATGTGCAGCAAGCGCTGAGCCGGGAACACGTAGAGCTTCCTTCCGGCAAAATAGCAGGAAATCAAACCGAACTTAGTGTAAAAACTGTCGGTCAATTGCAGACAGAGCAAGAGTTTAATGATTTGCTGATCCGTTCGGTAAATGGTTCGGAAATCAGACTGAAAGACATTGGAGAGGCAGTCCTGGGACCGGAAAACGAAGAGACTATTCTTAAAGAGAGTGGAGTGCCCATGATTGCCATTGCTGTGATGCCCCAACCGGGAACCAGTTATGTTGCCATATCGGATGAATTTTACAGGAGAATCGAGCAAATCAAAGCCACCTTACCTGCTGAATTTGAAATTAATGTGGCACTGGATCAGGCCAAATTTGTTAAAAAGGCCATCCTGGAAGTAGAAGAGACCCTAATGATCGCATTGCTGCTGGTGATATTGATCGTTTTTCTTTTCTTCAGGGATTGGATCATTGCCATAAGGCCATTGATTGACATCCCGGTCTCTTTGATCGGCGCATTTTTTGTCATGTATCTGGCTGGTTTTTCCATCAATATATTAACCCTTCTTGCCATTGTTCTGGCGACCGGCTTAGTGGTGGATGACGGCATTGTGGTAACAGAAAATATCTATAAAAAAATGGAGGCCGGCATGTCCAAAATGCGGGCGGCCAGAGAGGGTTCATCGGAAATTTATTTTGCAGTAATTGCTACTTCCATTACCCTTGCAGTGGTGTTTATTCCGGTTATTTTCCTTCAGGGATTTGTAGGTCGTTTATTCAGAGAATTTGGTGTGGTGGTGGCAGGAGCGGTGCTGATATCGGCATTTGTGAGTCTTACACTGACCCCCGTATTGAACGTTTATGCTTCCAGAAAATCCACTGAACCCGGATGGTTTTATCGGGTCACCGAACCTTTTTTTAGAGGACTTGAAAATGGATATGGTAGATTGCTTACCCATTTTTTAAAATTCAGATGGATAGCAATTGTCGTATTGGTTATTTGTCTTGGAGGGAGCTATTATTTTTTCAATGCCATTCCATCCGAGCTTGCGCCAATGGAAGACCGCGGTCAGTTCAGGCTTCTGGTAAGTGCCCCTGAAGGTACATCTTACGACCGTATGGATAAGTATGTGGACAAACTCAGTCAATTGATGATGGACTCAGTTCCGGAACATGAAGTAGTCCTGTCCGTTACCTCACCCGGATTTACAGGATCCGGAGCGGCCAACACCGGTTTTGTAAGGGTAATTTTAACAGAGCCGTCCCAACGAAAAAGCAGCCAGGATCAGATTGTGCAGCGAGTAAGCAAGAGTCTCTCGAAGATAGGCGAAGGCCGGGCTTTCCCTATCCAGGAACAAACCATTTCCGTCAGCAGAAGAAGTGGCCTCCCAGTACAGTTTGTCATTCAGAACAGTAATTTTGAAAAGTTAAAGTCCGTACTGCCAACCTTCCTGGAAGAGGCAGCCAAAAGTCCTAAATTAATCAATGTCGATTCAGATCTTAAATTCAACAAACCGGAACTGAAGATAGAAGTAGACAGACTGAAGGCTTCAGACCTTGGTGTGAGTGTGGAAGATGTAGCCCAAACCCTTCAGCTTGCACTCAGCAACAGACGATTTGGATATTTTACCATGAATGGCAGACAATATCAGGTCATTGGTCAGGTGAGTCGTAATTTTCGGGATGCTCCTTCCGATCTGAAGACATTTTATGTGCGCACAAAGGATGGCAATTCCATAAGTCTGGACAATTTGGTAAACATTTCTGAAGGAATTAACACCCCGACAATATATCATTTCAACCGTTATAAATCTGCCACCATTTCAGCAGGACTTGCGCCGGGCTTCACTCTGGGAGAAGGCATTGAAGAAATGAAAAAAATTGCAGATAAAATTCTGGACAATTCCTATTCCACGGCATTGAGTGGCACGTCCAGAGATTTTGCTGAAAGTTCCGGTAGCGTTGGATTTGCATTTGTGCTGGCGTTGGTTTTAATTTTTCTGGTACTTGCTGCACAATTTGAAAGTTTTGTGGATCCATTTATCATTATGGTAACTGTTCCGTTGGCCATATTTGGCGCGTTGTTATCTCTTTGGTTAACCGATCAAACCATCAATATTTTTTTCCCAGATAGGAATGATCATGCTCATCGGTCTGGTGACCAAAAATGGAATTCTGATCGTTGATTTTTCCAATCAAAAAGAAGGAAAGGAGAAAGTAAATTGACTTCAGTGATTGAAGGATCCAAAGAACGACTCCGACCAATTTTGATGACCACCCTGGCCATGGCCTTAGGTGCTTCACCGCTTGCGTTCTCTTTTGGTTCGGCTTCGTCCAGCAGGATTCCACTTGGTGTGGTCATTATGGGCGGGTTGTTGTTTGCACTTGTTCTGACCTTATTTGTGATTCCTGCGATGTATACATTTCTATCATCACCCAAGAAGAAAAAGGATGAAGAGGTTTAGAATCATTATTTGCGCTTTTACTATTCTTCAAGCAGCCGTTGCTCAGGAGGGCAGTCTGAGTTTATCTGAAGCCTTGCGGGTGGCCGTCAGTAAAAATTATGGTGTGCTTATTGCAAAAAATGATGCTGCTTTGGCGGCGCACAACAACAACTGGACCAACGCAGGAGCCTATCCGGAATTAAGATTCAACGCAAACCCTTCCATCTCCAGCAACAGTCTGGAACAAAAGTTGGTGAACGGTACTGAAATCAAACGGAATAATGCTCTCTCAGAAGTTATCAATGCCAATGTGCAGCTCAACTGGAATCTCTTCAATGGATTTAAATTGTATGCGACCAAAGATCGGCTGGAGGCAATAGAGCGTATAGGTCAGTTGAATATTGAATCAGAAATTCTCTCTTTGGTGTACGATGTTTCTGCGGCTTACTACAATGTCATCAGGTTGCAAAATTTGAGTTTAGTGACCCGTGAGCAAATTGAAGTGTCAAGAGACCGAGTTGATCTGGAAGAAAAGAAATTTAAGCTGGGACGCACCGGCAAATCGGATCTGCTAAAAGCTAAATTGGATTTGCAGGAATTGCAGATTATTTTCAGCAAACAAGAGGATGATGTGCGGGATGCTTATGCACGACTTTTTTATTTGATGCAGGAGAAGCAAATCGCTTTTCCAAAATTGACTGACACCATTTCGGGGAGAGAAAATATTTCTGCGGTAGGAATTAATTTGAATTATGATCAACATCCACAGCTAAGAATTTTAAATGAGCAAATGTTGGTCAACAATTTTGCTAAAAGAGAATTGTTGGCAGAGAGAATTCCGTCTTTAAATTTTCTTGGTGCCTATAATTTTAACAGAACAGAAAATCAGGCAGGATTCAATTTGTTTTCGTTGAACTATGGTCCCATCGCGCAATTGCAAATTTCCGTTCCACTTTTTGATGGCAGACGCATCAGCAAATCATCCAAAGCACTCGATTATTCCCTACAGTCACTTGCCTTGCAAAAAGAAATGTGGGCCAGCAATACTGATTATGAGATACAGTTGAACACCAGAAAAGCTGCACAAAGTTTAAGAATTTACGAACTTGAGCAATCCAGAATGGAGTTGGCCAAAGAAAATTTAGAAGTCATCAAAGAAAAATTCAGGCTTGCCACCATCACGAGTTTAGAGTTCTCTCAAGCGCAATTTGACATCATAGACATTGCTGCCAAAATGCAGGACGCCTTGTATGAATCTATGTTGGCTAAACTACAAGTTGATTATTTGTCCGGCAAACTTTCGGATAAGTTAAGTTCTCCAAAATAAATATTTGACTAGGATTTCATTGTGTGTAAGCAGTTCCTTGCTTAAAATGAAAAAGGCCGGGCTGAATTTCTCATTCGATAATTATATGATGAGGTATCGGAATTTATTTAGGGTCAAGTCAAAAAATTTGAGGAGAAACCAGATTTGCGGATCTCGTTATTCACTAAAGATATCCTAAATTCTACCCTTTTATTATTGTTCTTTTTTCTTGAGAAACCCAGCTCTAAAAAGAACCAAAAAAAATCAAGGCTGTTTTCATTTCTTAACGCCAAAACTAACTTAAAAAGCTAAACAAAATAAACTCGCATTAAGCGGCATTTGTTGCTCTAGGCCTTACTGTCATAAATTTATTTGCTTATCTGCAGGCGAGCTCATACAGTATTTTGTTTTAAACGCTTTTTAAATCCGTTTTAGCTAAAATGAAAAAGGCCGATCTGAATTTCTCATTCGATAATTATATGATGAGGTATCGGAATTTATTTATGGTCAAGCCAAAAAAAATTTGAGGAGAAACCAATTTTGAGGTTCCCTATATTCACTAAAGATATCCTAAATTCTACCCTTTTATTATTGTTCTTTTTTGTCTTGAGAAACCCATTCTATTCATTAGAATTTCTATTCCAAGTCAAAACACCTTCAAATACAAGCACTTCCTCGATTTTTCTCCAGCACCATAGGATCCACTATGCCTTGTCAAAAAATCTTGCGGGAGCACTTGTCTTTTTTGGTCTTTTGCCTTTCATAACGAAACCCTAATGCATAGTATGGGTTAAAAAAAGAACCAAAAAAAATCAAGGCTGTTTTCATTTTTTAACGCTAATATGAAAAAGGCCGATCTGAATTTATTATTCGATAACTATATGAATTTAACTTAACTATTAAAGTTGTATAATTTCTACTTAATCCCAATAAGATTTACCTGACTCCGAATTACGCTTAATCCAATATTCAAAAATGATTTCGAAATAAAGTTTCCTGTCTTTTAGAATTAAAAAGACCGCATCTTGCGACGCGGTCTTCTCTTCAAAATTAACCCTGAACTTTAGAACAATTAACTACGAAAACAATTACTGTCTTTTACTGAATTTCGATGGTTTTCTCATCTTTGATGGCTACTTTCTTCTCGATGGTTAGTTTTAACACCCCGTTGTTGTAGCTGCCGGAAATTTTAGCTGCATCAGCATGCTCAGGCAGTTTGAATGCTCTGGAGAATTTGCTGTAGCTGAATTCCTTTCTGGTATAATTTTCTTTGGTCTCTTCTGTTTCTTTTTCCTGACTGGTTGAGATGTTCAAATATCCTTTTTCAACAGATACTTTGAAATCTTCTTTTTTAAGTCCCGGAGCAGCGACCTCAACAATGAAGGCATTGTCGTTTTCACTCACGTTTACCGCAGGAACCGTGGATTGAAAAGCCTGTCCACCAAAAAAATCATTTAAACCATTGTTCAATAAATCTTCTACCATGGTGCCGATTTGGTTGGCCATGGGTGTGATCGGATAGAAAAAATTACGTTTCATAATTTTATTTATTTTTATAATTATTCAATGTTGATGCTTTTATTAAGATTCTCATCTTTCGGCATGATGATCTCCAGAATTCCGTTTTCATATTTTGCCTGAATGGATTCTTTCACAACGTCCACAGGAATTCTGACATTTCTCTTCATTTCCATTTTCCTGAACTCACTCAATCTGATTTTGTCTGCATTGGTATTTTCTGCAGGATGTGTAGAGATGGTAATCAGATTGTCTTCTGTTTTGATTTTAATTTCCGATTTGTCATAACCTGCCAAATTAAATCTCAGCATATATTGGCTTGGATTCTCCAGAATATTCACCGGAATAAATTCCATGCCCTCGTGGCTGATCTTTACTTTAGGTAAATAGTCGGATGGTCTCACACAGTTTTGAGGATTTTTGAAATGGATGCTATTGGTCCACATGATTTATAGATTTTAAAGTTAATAATGAAAATCATGGATCAAAGCACGTACCAATGCCGAAAATTGATCAATCTGGCAGAATTTCACCTAAATTATATGACAATATGGCTGAATTGAGTGATGGGATGTGGACAAAAAGGCAGAAATGTAATTAGTTAATTTGCTAATGAGTTAATGAGCTAATAAATATTCGCAACGATGGAAGTGGATTCATTCACTTAAGTGAATGAATCGAAAAATCAGAAAACCAATTAAATGAAGAGTTAAATTTCCAATTGCCTTTTGCTTGAACTTTTTCTTAAGAAAAATCCCAAAATCTATCAACCAAAATCAGCTCATTAACACATTAACTCATTAGCCAATTAGCCCATTCACTTCCCGTATTTTTCATTCAGCGCCTGGACCATGGTGGGTGTTATGTCCAGTGCGGAGTCGGCGTAGAAAATGTTGCCTTCGCGTGCGACGGAGAATACAAATTTGTATTTTTTATTGGCGTTCAATTCCTGGAGGTAGGAGGTGATTTTGGCGTGTAGTTTATCGTTGAATTCAGCCGTTTCTTCGGCAAATTGGGCACCCATATTTTCTTTACGCATCATGAGTTCCTGCTCCATTTTTGCGAGTTTCTGCTGACCGGCTTCCAGTTCTTTGCGGGTCATGTTAGGGGCATTTTCCTGGAGTTTCTGGAATTCGCGCTGAAGGCCGCCCTCTTTATTTTTTAATTCAGCCATCATGTTTTCTTGTTTTTTCTTAAAAGACTGTTCGCCCTCTTTGAAAAAACTCAACTGGCTGAGCAGAGAATCAGAATAAAAATAAGCGATGGGATAGTCAGCATCGGATGAAGTCGTGCCGGATGAACTGGCAGTGGTAGTTGAGGATGCTGAGGTAGAATTATTTTTTAATTTATTGTTTTGAGTCAATAAATAAATGATGGCGATTAAAGAGACGGCGTGTAGGATCCAGCTTAAGTTTTTCATATGTTGATTTTCTGATGAGATTAAAATTCTGCGTTACCCGGGAAGCGTGGGAAAGGGATGACGTCGCGGATATTGGTCATGCCGGTCATAAATAAAACCAGTCGTTCAAAACCCAGCCCAAAGCCAGCATGCGGGCAGGCCCCATATCGGCGGGTATCCAGGTACCAGTACATTTCCTCGGTGGGAATGTGCATTTCATTCATTCTTTCTGTGAGTTTATCCAAGCGCTCTTCCCGTTGAGATCCCCCTACGATTTCGCCAATGCCTGGGAACAAAATGTCCATGGCGGCTACTGTTTTTCCATCGTCGTTCTGGCGCATGTAGAAGGCTTTAATTTCCTTCGGATAATTGATCAGGATGACCGGTTTTTTAAAATGCTTTTCTACCAGGAAACGTTCGTGTTCTGACTGTAGGTCAGTTCCCCATTTTTCCACCGGAAATTTGAACTTACCTTTTTTATTGAGGGTAGAATTTTGAAGGATGTCGATTGCTTCTGTATAGGTCAGGCGAACGAAATCATTTTCGACTACAAATTTTAGCCGGTCGAGCAGATTCATTTCATTGCGTTCTGCCTGAGGTTTTTGTTTTTCGTCTTCCAGCTCGCGGTCGTTCAGGAATTTAAGGTCATCGACGCAGTCTGCGAGGATTTTTTTGATGACGTATTTTAGCAAAGCTTCTGCCAGGTCCATGTTGCTGTTCAGATCGGCAAAAGCCACTTCCGGTTCGATCATCCAGAATTCAGCTAGGTGTCTTGGGGTATTTGAATTTTCAGCCCGGAAGGTGGGTCCAAAAGTATAGACTTGCGACAAAGCCATGGCGGCGAGTTCGGCTTCTAACTGACCGGAAACGGTGAGATTTGATGCACGACCAAAGAAGTCTTCTTTGAAGTTGATCTGGTTCTGTTCATCCCGTGGCAATTTGTCCAGGTCTAAAGTGGTGACTTTGAACATTTCGCCTGCCCCTTCAGCATCAGAAGCGGTAATGATGGGTGTATGTAGATAATAGAATCCACGTTGGTTAAAAAATTCGTGGATGGCAAATGCGATGTGGTGGCGAATTCTAAAAATAGCGCCAAAAGTATTTGTTCTGAAGCGCAGATGGGCGATCTGACGCAGGAATTCGAGACTGTGTTTTTTAGGCTGCAGGGGGTAGGCGGCAGGATCCGAGTCACCGAAGATGGATAAAGACTTACACTGCAATTCCACTTTTTGTCCGGAGCCCTGAGAGGCTACCAGCAGGCCGGTAGCATGGATGGCTGCACCGACGGTCACCCTTTTCAACAGCGCTTCGTCAAACTGCTCAAAATCAACCACCACCTGGAGGTTGTTGATGGTAGAACCATCATTCAGGGCGACAAAACGATTGCTGCGGAAGGTTCTGACCCATCCCATGACACTGACTTCCTGACCCTGTCCATCCTGCTCCAATAATTCACTGATCCGTACGCGATCCATTAAATTTTATTTTTGAGTTGCAAAACTAAGGTTTATCTGCCAAGAATAGGCATTTAGAGCCGATTTTAAGCAGTTTGGTTATCTTGCATCTACTCTGTCAATTTTTATTATTATGGATTATCAGACCAACGGAAAGTATTTTGAAACCAATCGACAACTTTGGGAAAAGAGGACCCATGTGCACATTGGTTCTGAATTTTACGAGACGGAGGCCATTGTTGCAGGCAAGTCCTCTTTGACAGAAATAGAAGAGTCTTTGTTGCCGGATCTGAGCGGGAAGAGACTTTTGCATCTGCAGTGTCATTTTGGATTGGACACCATTTCTTTGGCGCGAAGAGGAGCTATTTGTACCGGCATAGATTTTTCGAAAGAGGCCATCTCCAGTGCCAAAACGCTCAGCAAAAAAGCGGGTGTTTCGATAGATTTCAGGGAAGCCAATGTATATGATACGTTGAGTTTAAATCTCGGAAAATTTGATGTGGTTTTTACCAGCTATGGGGTATTGTGCTGGTTGCCAGATTTGGAGGAGTGGGCGGGGATTGTTGCAGATTCTTTGTCGCCTGGTGGAATGTTGTATCTGGCAGAATTTCATCCGGCTTTGTATATGTTTGATTTTAATACCGGGTCCATGTCCTATCCTTATTTTAATACCGGAAATCCCTTTGAAGATCTTGAGGAGAATACCTATGCAGATGGATCAGCATCGATCGCCATGCCTTCCTTTTTTTGGTCACATTCCATATCAGAAGTATTGAAACCCCTTCTCGAAAACAGGATGGTGATCGACAACTTTGAAGAATTTCCTTTTTCACCGTTTAATTGTTTTCCGGCGATGAAAGAGCTTGGTGCCGGAAGGTTTTATTATGGTCCGGGAATCGGCACAAGTGCCGCAGGTGTTTGTGGTGGTGGCGAGGAAGATTTAGATTTTAAATATTAAGAATGGCTGCAGAGCTAGATCAGATATAGATTTTTAATCCGTACTTCAGGCCTCCAGGAGGGATCAGAAAAAATTAACACACCAAAGACAAAGGGCCAAGTTAAAAAAATGGGGTGAAGCCAGTTTTGCGGTCCTATTGGCATTGTTCTTTTTTGTTTGGATAAAAAAAGAACCAAAAAAAATCAAGGCTGTTTTCATTTTTTAACGCTAAAATGGTTTTAAAAAGCTAAACAAAATAAACTCACCTTGAGCAGCATTCATAGCGACAGGCCTTAATCTTATAAATTCATTAGCTTATCCGCAAGCGAGCTCAAACAGTATTTTGTTCTTAACGCTTTTTAAAACCGTTTTAGCTAAAATGAAAAAGGCCGATCTTAATGTCTCCTTCGAAAACTATGTGATGAGGTATTAGAATCTATTTTGGGTCAGGTTACAAAAATGGGGTGAAGCCAGTTTTGCGGTCCTATTGGCATTGTTCTTTTTTGTCTCTTAAGTAACTACATTTCAACTATCTGTAAACCAAGGTTTTTAGCTTGTCGTTTTAACTTCTTAATTTGATTTTCTTTAAATCCATCCATATATTTTTCGATTGGTATTGGGTTAAATTTAACCCTTTCTTTTACCATTTTATAAAAAATAGCCGCAATTTTTCTTGCAGTCGCAACAATTGCTTTTGGCGCCCCATTTTTTGCTTTTATACGTTTATAAAACATCGCTAACCAATTTTTGCTACGCTGTATGGCAAACGCCGCCATTCTAAATATTTGACCTGCGTGGTTTTTCTTTTTTGGAATCCGGCTACTTAATACTTTACCTCCTGATATTTTATTATTCGGCGCTAAGTTTAACCATGATGTAAAGTGTTTTACCGTTGGCCATTTACTCATATCTAATCCGACTTCGCTTATAATTTCTATAGCATTTGTTTCCGTAATCCCAAAAATTTCTGCTAAATCCGTCCCCGTTAGTTCGTACAACATTTCCTTTCCGTTAAAATTCAAATTATTTTTATTACTCTTTTCTTTCTTTTGGGGCTCCACAAATGTATCTACTCCGGATTGTTCACGAAGATGCTCTTCTATTTTAGCATCGCATTCCTTTAGCTTAGCATGATAGAATTGATATATTGAATAACTTTGCTCTAGTTCAAAAACGTGTTCTTCTTTCCAAACCCCCGTTAAGGATTTTATAATACCCTCTTTTTATGCGCTCTAATTCTACTATCGCAACAAGATGCTAATATCTCTGCGTTTCGTTCACCAGCTATGATGGATTTTATAATCTCTTGTCCAGATTTACCTGTAATATCCGCAATAACATGTTGTATTTTAATATTCATTTGTTCTAAAGCTTTATGCATCATGCGAATATGTGTAGCTGACATTTCAATTAAATTTTTTCGATGACGCATATATGCTCTTAATTTACGAGTAAACTTATCGGGTTGAAAACTTGCAGATAATAATCCGCAACTGTGTAATTGACGTATCCAATCAGCATCGCTAACATCTGTTTTCTTTCCTCTTACATTTTTTACATGTTTAGCTGTAACTAATACAACATCAAAACCCGCATCTTCTAATACTAAAAATAAACTTACCCAATAAATACCGGTAGCCTCCATAGCAACTGTATCTACTTTGCATTCTTTTAAAAACACAACTAGGGCGTGTAAGTCTTCAGTAAAGGAGCCAAAGGCTCTTATTGGTTTTTCAGTGGATTCAGGATTAACTGCTACATAATGTTCTTTGCTTGATATATCTATACCTGCCGCGTTAGGATAAATAATCGGAAATGCTTTTGTTTTTTTTTCTTTCATTTTCTTAAAATTTTAAAGTGAATAAAACGAAAGCAGTGTTAAGGTTCTGAGTAATTATCGTATAAGCTCTTAAACGGGGTTTCGCCAAAGGCGAACCACCAAAATGGATTGTCATTCAAAGAACACTACCAAACTTAATAAGGGGCTGCGAGCACCATAACAAAAAACGGTTTTTGTAAACACTGCTTTACGTCTCGCAAGTTACTTTAAAGGATTGAGAGCGGAGCCGCTGTTATAAACTTAATACAAAAAAGAACCAAAAAAAATCAAGGCTGTTTTCATTTTTTAACGCCAAAACGGTTTTAAAAAGCTAAACAAAATAAACTCGCCATGGTCTGCATTCATAGCTCATAGCCTTACTGTCACAAATTCATTAGCATATCTGCAAGCGAGCTCAAACAGTATTTTGTTTTTAACGCTTTTTAAAACCGTTTTAGCTAAAATGAAAAAGGCCGATCTTAATGTCTCCTTCGAAAACTATGTGATGAGGTATTAGAATCTATTTTGGGTCAGGTAACAAAAATGGGGTGAAGCCAGTTTTGCGGTCCTATTGGCATTGTTCTTTTTTGTTTGGATAAAAAAAGAACCAAAAAAAATCAAGGCTGTTTTCATTTCTTAATGCTAAAACTGATGTAACACAAATTATGCATTAGAATTTCTATTCCAAGTCAAAAAATTTCAGCTTTCGTGCTTCCGCCAGTGGTCGGACAAGTCCCTCACATATTGCACTGTCGCAGAGATCATTCAGTCAATCCATTAACTAATTTTCAAATTTTCAAATTCTCTAATTTTCTCGTTAGCCGCTTTCGCGCCTGCCTGCAGACGCAGTCAGGCAGGGTTTCTTCACTTGAAGCACTGTCGTACTTCATTCCGCTTTGCGGAAATCGTTCAGTCATCTCTAATTCCCCTACTAGCCGCTTTCGCGGTTCCTTCCTATGAATTGAATTTCTGCCGAACTAAGTCATGAGGCCCTTAAACCAATTTCTTTTGAAAGCAGAGTGGAATTAACCACCCTACCTTCGCAAGATTTTTTGCTCTTTCAAATATACAACTTTTCTTTACTTATATATCCTCCTATCGGTGGTCAATTTTTAGTTGCCACAAGTATTTATCAATATAGCAAAGTATAATTGATAGCCACACACTCACTTATAGTATTTTGGATACAAGGAACGCGGAAGTGGTCTATTCAACTTTTGCTCGTTTTTAATTTATATAGTAAGAAAAGAGTATAATTTTATTTATTTCAATATTCCGATTTCATAATCTATTTTATTTAACCAAATTGACCTTATACGATTTAATAGTTTTCGTGAAACTTTAATGATAGCTCTTTTACCTCCTACTTTTAGTTTTGTATTATTATAATATTGGGTCATAGCAGGATCACGTCTTATTCCTATCCAGGCGGCTTCTAGGATTAAGCTACGCAATCGCTTATGATGTCTACTTATTATATGTCCTGTACGAATATGTTCCCCACTGGAAAACTCCGAGGGATAAAAACCAACGAATGCATTTAGTTTTTCGAAACTCTTGAAGCGATTCATGTCTTCTATTTCCGTTATTAAAGTAATGGCAGTTATTGTGCCCACACCAGGTACCGTTTTTAATCTAGAAGCAATGGGGGCATACTTTTCACTAACTGCTAGTTTGCGAATATCTTTAAGTACCAGGTTTTTTTCTACCCTTATATTTTCCATCATTTTTATTTGATGGTTTAAAGCAGTTCGTAATGTTCCAAATGAGATAGGTAGGTCTTTTAACCAGTTTATGAATATATTGCTCCAATTTCCGCTTCCAAACCGTTCGGGAATCTCTATACCTACTTGATATAGCATTCCTTTGATTCTATTTTTTGATCTGGTCAGGTCTCGTGTTAATTTTTCATTGGTCCGAACTAGTTGACGATCAGCTTCTGTCTCTTGCGATGGGATGTAGATCGGACACAACATTCCTGCTTGAAGTGAAGATCCAATACGTTTAGAATCGTTTCTATCTGTTTTTGATTTATTTCCTTTGTCGGTCTGGGGTATGTCTGCTGGATTAACAACAATGCAGCTTACACCTTGTCTATCAAATGCTCTCTTTATCCAATAACCGCTAAAACCAGCTTCATAGGCACAACTGTAATTTGCTCCAGGAAATTCACGCTGTAAAAATGAAACTAAAATATCTGGATGAGGTGATTGATGAAAACTTCGCAGGTATTGGCTCCCATAATAAAGTGAAACATTCCAACTCTTCAAATGGACATCTATGCCAACGTAAATGGTTTCTCCTACAAATCCAGCCTTTTGTAATACTTTTGTCATAAGGTTTAGTTTTTAGTTATTTAATTTAAATTGTGGCCTTTGGACCACTTAACTAAAGCTAAACCTTTTTCAATTACATGGATACTCACTTATCGTGCTGTCGCACGATACTCTGCTGTCGCAGAGATCGTTCAGTCATCCATTAGCTAATTTTCAAATTTTCTAATTCTCTAATTTCTCCCTTATTCCCTTAAAATTTACCTGACCTATTCTAAATTATTTCTAATTTAGCACGGCAACTAACCCTAGACGGATGCCAAGCTGGAAGGTCCTATATATTCAAGGCAGATATGAATTTAAAGTAGAGCAGCAACTTGCCCGACTGGGGATAGAACACTATTTACCCAAGGTCCAAGTCATGCGCCAATGGTCGGATCGGATGAAGAAATTGACTGTGCCTGCATTTCCTTCTTATTTATTTGTGTGCAATGAAGACAAGGACCGGCAGGCCGTCTTTCAGGCAAAGGGCGTCCTGCATTATGTACGCCATGAAAACCAGGATGCCATTATAAGGGAAGAAGAGCTTGATATGATCCGGAAGGGAGGGTCCATGATTATTCAGAATTCCTTTCAGGCCATCCGAGGGTTAAAAGGAAAGCAGGTCAAAATAAAAGCCGGTTTATTGGCCGGGAATACCGGAACACTGGTGGATCTCATCGGCAAAAAATTCGTTCAGTTAAAACTCGAAAATCTGTCCATGTTTTTTTTGGTAGAAATACCTACTGATCAATTACAGTTGAACTGAACGAACGCAATATAAGAATCACCTTCCTTGTCTTACTTGCGAATATGTGAGTGAGGACGGCGAAGCCGTAAAATAAAGTTAGCTTCTAATGGATGGAATATTAGGGCGAAACAGGAATTAGTAAGCACTGCAAATATCTTATTGAGCAAAATAGTACGAATGAATATTTTTAAGAACACTATAAAACACCTACCAAATGGAAACCATTTTATTAGACTTAGCGGAGCAAGAGGGAGTGGAGCTGCTCACCATCCGTGTTCCGTATGATCCAATTTTGATTGCAGCAGTTAAGAAAATCCAAGGTGTACGATGGGATCCTGATCATCGTGTATGGAAAGTTCCTCCCAGAAAAGGCTTGCTCATGGAACTCAGAAATAGTTTTGGAGAAAACGCCAAGCTGGACGAAAGTGAACTTAGAAGAAAATTAAATCAAGTTAAGGAGCAACAGAGGTTTCGACATGCGTATGACCTTCCTTTGGAAAGATTTTCGGCATGGCTTAAGAGCAAAAGGTACAGTAAAAATACTCAGAAGACTTATCTCGACGCAATAGGTGTTTTTCTAAAATTCATGAAAGGAAAACCTATCAATGAGATCGTCCTGGAGGACATCATAAGGTTTAATAACGATTACATTCTTTACAAGGCTTATTCTTCTTCCTATCAGAATCAAGTAGTCAACGCATTAAAATTGTTTTTTCGGGTGGAAGAAAACAAGTTAATAGATCTGGAGGAAATACATCGTCCCAGACGTTCCTTTAAATTACCTAACGTACTCAGCAAAGAAGAAGTCAGGCAGATTCTCGACAGTTTAAAAAACCTTAAACACAGAGTAATGCTGAGTCTCATTTACGCATGTGGATTAAGACGGAGTGAGTTACTGGAACTTAGATTAACGGATATAATGTTCGAACGTAAGTTGTTGCTTATTCGGCAATCCAAAGGAAATAAAGACAGGGTGGTACCATTAAGCCAGAAATTGCAGGGTCAGCTGGAGGAATATATAAAATCCTATAGGCCACAGCATTACCTTTTTGAAGGACAAAATGGAGGAAAATACAGCGAGACCAGTCTTGCCAAGGTACTAAAGAATGCTCTTATGGAAACCGGAAATCAAAAGGCAGTAAGTCTCCACTGGCTTAGGCACAGCTACGCGACACATCTTCTAGAAAGTGGAACAGACCTTCGTTATATACAAGAATTGCTAGGTCATAAAAGTAGCAGAACCACAGAGATCTATACCCATGTCAGCCAGAAAAAAATACAAGGCATTCGAAGTCCATTTGACGATTTGTAAAAAAATATACCATACTAAAAGTGTACATAGCTTACAAAAACAGTTGACTTTGTTTACTTTTGGTGTACATATAAGAAGTTAGCACTCACCCTAAAAGACCGACACGACCGACAATAAACCAACAGAAACGGAGGACGAAAATGCCAACGCTTCGCAAAATTAAAAGAGGTGTTTTGCCAACGCACTTGCCGACACAAAAACACCACATTTAATTTTGCCCAACCGCACCCAAAGCCCACCCACCACCCGACAAGTGGACTGTTGAAAATTTGGAGGCAACTTTAGACCTTTTTTCTGAAAATAATTTTTACATTTGCCAATATTTGTCAAGTCAAAAGAAAGCACATTGAAAACAATTGGGACGACATTACGAGAATTACGAGAAGCAAAAGGACTATTGCTTAGAGAAGTTGGAGCTAAACTTTCGCTTGACCCAACCATCTTGAGCAAAATCGAGCAAGACAAAAGAATGCCGACAAAAGAGCAAGTAAAATCACTTGCCAACTTTTATAAAGACCAAAAGAATGAAGTTATAATTGCTTGGCTTTCAGACAAACTTTATTATGAAGTTCAAGACGAAGACCTTGCATTACAAGCAATGCAAGTAGCAGAAGAGAAAATTAAATACAATAAAAAGAAAACAAAATAATGGCTGTAGATTTTTCCGAAATATTAGTTGTTGGAGTTTCCAGCCGAGCACTTTTCAATCTTGAAAAGGAAAATGAAATTTTTAATACCGAAGGTATTTCTGGTTTTAGAAAATATCAACTTGAACACGAGGATGAACCCTTAGAACTTGGGACGGCTTTCCATCTTGTTCAGAGTTTACTTCACTTAAATGAAAATGCTAAGAAAAGAATTGTTGAAGTTGTTGTAATGTCGAGAAACAGCCCCGAAACAGGTGTAAGAATTATGAACTCCGTTGGTAAATACAATTTGGACATTACAAGAATGGCGTTTAGTGGTGGTGAACCTTTAGCACCTTATATTGACGCTTTTGATATTGACTTATTTTTAAGCAAAGACCTTAAAGATGTTCAAAGTGTAATTGATTCTAAAAAATGTGCAGCCGCTTATATTTACGAACCGCCAACAGAAATTAAACCCAGTGACAACAGAGTGAAAATTGCATTTGATGCAGATGCAGTTTTGTTTTCAGATGAATCGGAACACAGATACAAAACAGAAGGAATTGAAGCCTTTCATAAATATGAACAAGAACATCAAGACGAACCATTGGGAGAAGGTCCGTTTGCGAAATTGCTAATTAAACTTTCAAAAATTCAAGAAGAATTACCAACAACAATTGAACTTTCTCCTTTGAGAATAGCAATTGTAACAGCAAGGAATGCCCCATCACATATGAGAGTTATCAAAACGCTTCGCAAATGGGGCGTATATGTTGACGAAGCCTATTTTTTGGGTGGACTTTCAAAAGACAATGTTTTAAAAGCGTTTGGAGCACACATATTTTTTGACGACCAAGAAGTTCACTTAACTGATTCAGCTAAAGTAGTTCCTTCAGGGAAAGTGCCTTACGCATCAGATTCTCCATTACTGAAATTAAATGGAAAATTATCAATCACTAAAGCAAAAGACGAGAAATGAAATTATACGAAACACTTGAAAAGCAACTGAAAAAAAGAACCCAATTACGTTACCGACAACGGAGAACTTAAAAAATGGGTTGTAATAAATAAAGCACAGAATTATGATGCTGAACTTATTGGCTTGTTGCTTGATGACAAGGAACTAAAAGCAAAGTTCTTTCTTGACATTAAAGGTGTTTTGGTTTTCAACCAATCTTTATTTGTGCAGTTCTTGGAGCAAAAGAATTATTTGAATGATAGCTATACTTCATACAAAAACAAAGTTGGTTTAAACATTGACGGAAAATATTTGAAGCAACGCAACGAGGTTGCTTTAGTTTGGCCTTTTAAAGACTGCGTTTTGGAGGGCGGACAAAGTCGTGAAGAAGATAAAAGTGAAGAAATATTTTTTAATGAAACACTTGCACAAGACGAAATTACCCAACTATTAGAGCCAAAGGTTTTAACCAATGCCAAACGCTACACAACCGAAGGCGAAAAACCACTTATTAAATTTAACCGAAACGAAAAAGGAATAATTACCGACAACCTAATTATTAAAGGAAATAACCTTTTAGCACTTCATTCATTAAAAGAGGAGTTTGCTGGACAAGTAAAACTGATTTACATAGACCCACCATATAATACTGGTGGAGACGGCTTCAATTATAATGATAATTTCAATCATTCTTCTTGGATGACTTTTATGAAGAATAGGCTTGAAATAGCTAAAGACTTACTTACTGATGATGGAGTAATTTTTGTTAGTTTAGATGATAAAGAAGCTCATTATTGCAAAGTGCTTATGGATGAAATTTTCAAAAGAGAAAATTTCATAGCAGATATTTGTCATAAATCAAGAGGTTCAATTTCAAATGATAAAATCATCTCTCCTAACCATAACCATATTTTGCTTTTTGCAAAAAATGAACGATTGGTATTTTCAAAAAAAGAGAAATTTGGGGTAAAAAAATCTCTGGATGGTTTTAAACTAAAAGATGACCGAGGCGATTATAAATTAGTTCCTGTAGATGGACCAGGCGGAGCTTCAAAAGGAAATCCTTTTTACACATTTGAAGGAATTGAAGGATATTGGAGATTTTCAAAAGAAAAAATGCAAAAAATGTATGAGGAAGGCTTGGTTGTTAAAACAGCTACTGGACTTCAACAAAAGTATTACAAGGAAAAAGCTGCACTTTCAAAACAAACTGTAACAACTTGGTGGGATGATAATTTTTTAACTTCTTCAGCTACAAGCGAATTAAAAAAGTTAATGGGTGATGCTGTATTTAAAAATCCAAAAAACACCAATCTATTAAAACGAATAACAGAATTATGGACTGAAAATGATGATATAATTCTGGACTATCACGCAGGTTCAGGAACAACTGCTCAAGCTGTTATAGACTTGAACAAAGAAGATGGTGGAAAAAGAAAATTTATTCTTTGTGAACAGATGGATTATATCGAAACTGTTACAACGGAAAGAGTAAAAAAAATAATGAAGGATAATGATGAATTTGTTTACCTCGAACTAAAAAAATCTAATCAAAAATTTATTGAACAAATTGAAACTGCCAAAGACAAAAAGCAGTTTTGAAAATTTGGGAGGAGATGAAAGCAAAATCTTTCCTTAACTACAATGTTGATTTGCAAAAGCAAGAAGCACAAATTGAAGATTTTAAAGCATTGAATTTAGAAGAACAAAAACAACATTTGGTTGAGTTGTTAGACAAAAACCAATTGTATGTAAATCTATCTTCGCTTAATGACAAAGACTTTGAGGTTTCGGCAGAAGAAAAGAAAGTAACTCAAGATTTTTACCAACTTAAAAAATAAGCACAATGAGTTTTTTACACGACACATTGGTGCAGGAGTTTGGTAAAAGAGAAATTGCCCGTGTTCCTGTTCCCAATTACATAACTGACAATCTTAAAACTGGATTTGGTCAACGACCTTACCAAATAGAATCTTTTCAACGTTACATAATTTGCCACAACGAAGATTTTGAAGGCAGACCTAAGAAGCCATTTCATTTGTTGTATAATATGGCTACAGGTAGCGGAAAGACTTTGGTAATGGCTGGTTTAATGCTTTACTTGTATGAAAAAGGTTTTAGAAACTTTCTGTTTTTTGTAAACTCAAATAACATCATCAAAAAAACAAAAGACAACTTTTTGAATCCACAGGCTTCAAAATATTTGTTCAATGACAAAATAGTAATTGACGGAAAGGAAGTTTACATAAAAGAAACCGACACTTTTGAAAGTGCTGATGATAAAAACATCAATATCAAATTCACAACCATTCAGCAACTTCACATTGACTTAAACAACACCAAAGAAAACAGCGTTACTTACGAAGATTTCAAGGACAAAAAAATGGTGCTAATAGCAGATGAAGCACACCATTTAAGTTCAGCAACAAAAAACAACGGTGATTTATTTGGCAGTTGGGAAGGAACTGTAATTGAAATTCTAAAACAGAATTTCGACAACATACTTTTAGAATTTACCGCAACACTTGACTATGATAATGCCGAAATTTTAAAAAAGTATCAAGACAAAGTAATTTTCAAATACGACCTTGCCCAATTTAGAATTGACAAATATTCAAAAGAAATAAATCTTATAAGGTCAGGCTTTGACCAACAAGAAAGAATAATACAAGCATTGATTTTAAACTTGTATCGTCAAGAGTTGGCAACAGCAAACAATATAAATTTAAAGCCTGTAATTCTTTTCAAGGCTAAAAAGACAATAAAGGAATCCGAACAGAACAAGGTAGATTTTCACAATCTTATTGATTTAATGTCAGCTCAATTGGTTGACCAAATAAGAAATACAGCAACAGTTTCAATAGTTCAAAAAGCGTTTAACTTCTTTGATTCCATCAATATTTCATCAGCCGAAATTTCAAGAAGAATAAAATCGAATTTCCGTTTTGAAAATTGCATCAGTGCAAACAACGATGAAGAAGCAGAGAAAAATCAACTTCTGTTAAACACTTTGGAAGATGAGAACAATCCGATTCGTGCCGTTTTTGCAGTGCAAAAATTAAACGAAGGTTGGGACGTTTTGAATTTATATGATATTGTCCGTTTGTATGAAGGTCAGAACACAGGAGGAACAAATACTACCGTTGGAGCAACAACACTTGCAGAAGCCCAATTAATTGGACGAGGAGCAAGATATTTCCCCTTTGCATTGGAAGAAGGACAAGACAAATACACAAGAAAATATGACGATGACCAAGGTAATGATTTAAAAATACTGGAGGAACTTTATTACCATACAAAAGAAGACAGCCGATATATTTCTGAATTAAAGAAAGCCCTTGTAGAATCAGGAATTTATGAGGACGAAGATAAATTGGTAACAAAGCAACTTACTTTAAAACTTGACTTTAAAGAAACTGAGTTTTATAAGACTGGTAAACTTGTTTACAACAAGAAAGTTGAGAAAAGCTATAACAATGTAAAATCATTTGCAGACTTAGGAGTTTCAAAAAGAAATTTTGCTTTCACACTTTCATCGGGTTCTGGTAGAATTTCAAGTGCATTTAGTAAAGAAGAAGAAACTACAACCGAAAAGACAGAAAGCAAAGACATTAAAGTTTCAGCTATTCCAAAACACATCATTCGTTTTGCATTGGCTCAAAATCCATATTTCTACTTTGACAGTTTAGAAAGGTTTTTCCCTAACGTAGAATCACTTTCAAATTTTATTGACAGCAAAGACTATTTGGGTGGTTTAGAAATCACTTTCAATGCTTCAAAAACAAGACTTGCAGACATTTCAAACCACGACTTTTTATTAGCTATTCAAGGGCTTTTACAAAGCATTGAAATGGAAATAAAATCAAACTTGACAGAGTTTGAAGGTTCGGACTACATCAAAGAATATGTTCACAAGGTTTTCAAAGACAAGGAAATTAAAGTTTACAAAGACAGTGAAAGAGCAGACGGACAAGAAGCTTTTGTAGCAAACGAACCTTGGTATGTTTACAATGCTAACTATGGAACAAGCGAAGAGAAGAAATTTGTTGAATTGTTTCAAAGACGCTTTGAAGGACTAAAGGAAAAGTTCACTAACATTTACTTAATCCGTAACGAAAGAGAAATTAAAATCATTGACAAATTAGGCAGAGCATTTGAACCTGACTTTGTTTTATTCTGCAAACAGAAAAAGGGCAAAGAGTTGACATATCAAGTTTTCATTGAGCCAAAAGGTGCTCACTTAATTGCCAACGACAAGTGGAAAGAAGAGTTTTTAAAACAAATCAGAGAAGAAGAAAAGACCATCAAAATTGACACAGACAATTATGTAATAACAGGTGTTCCTTTCTACAACTATGCAAACGAAAACGAATTTAAAAAGACATTAGAAGACACATTAAAAATATAGCCAACGCATTTGGTGGCACATTTGTATTTTTTTCCAACGCACAGACCAACGCTAAAAAAATCCAAAAGAGCCACCAAGCCAACGCACCAAAGACAGACACGAAATGACAACGAACAACCACGACAGAAAAGAAGGGCGAA